>CACYEC010000555.1 GCA_902773225.1 uncultured Bacteroidales bacterium | reverse complement strand
TTCCATCTTGTCCATCGTGATTGGTCGTTCAAAATGCAAATATATATCTTTTTATTGATTTTGAACATCGAACATCAAGAATTTTGAACATATCCTTTCATCTCTTTTCATCTTCGACAAGTCGAAACATTTTAGATTATTATCCGAATGGCACCATGCCATAGGTTTTGAGGGGTAAGCATGCTGCTATCTTGCGATATTTGAATAAAGCATAGAAAAAACCAGCCATACAAGTCTCATGACGGAGCGTGCAATGGCTGGTTTTTTGATTTTCGAAGTAATAATACCCCTGTTTCCCTTTACTGGTTGAATTTGCTGTAGATGACGTCCAGTTTAATTTTGTCGGTACCGCCGACGAGTTTGGCGGATCGCATGGAGAAATCGTGGCTCAACTTCACCAATTTCTTCGATGAGTCATATGTGCACTCTACAGGGATAATCAACACCTTGTTGTAGTTCTTGCTGGCTGTGCCATTCTTTTTCTCAGCAATACAAGTGTTGATGAGCTTGGAGATATTGCTGAAAGTGAAGGTGTTGGTGTTTTTGGAGAAAGAAGTGATATACGAAGTCACTCCGTTGGTTACTTCGTAGTTCTCGAAGAATCCGTTGTTGTAGTCGTCGAGTCTGACGAGCAACACCTCTTTGGGTATGTTGAGTTTGAAGTTGCTCTGCACCTTGTCGTTGTAGCGAGTGAGTGTCAGCGCGACGGTGTTGAGGGTATCCTTGATGTCGAAAGAGTCAACAGGCAGTGTCACCTCAGTGAAGATGCCGGCAGGCGTCTTGAGATAGGTGGCGTCGGTGACGTCCATCAGCACGTCGAGGTTGGAGTTCTCGAATCGTGTCTCCTGCACCACCTCTTCGGTGGCGGCGAACTGCTGTGTGCCCAAAGTGTCCTTCTTGAGGGATTGTGAATAGTACCTGTAGTCGATGTTGAACTGGCAGATGTCGATGTAGGCGATGGCGCCGTCACCACTCTCCAGTTTGAAGTAGAAACCCTTGCTGCACGGCAGGCCGCTGTTCTGCCAAGCCTCAGTGTTGGCCATGATGCTGGAGTCGGCGCGGTAAGCGTCGTAAATGGCTTGCCCGTACTCGCGGGGCAAAGGTATGGTGATGTTGGTGTTGTAGCCTTTCTTCCATCTTTCTTCGTCTTCAATGGTACGGTCGGAAAGGGTGTACCACTTCTCGGCGATGGGAGGTTGTGTGGTGTCGTAGTATTTGGTGGGGTCGATGTTGGTATAGTAGTTCACATCGGGGTCCATAATCACGTTCAGGGGATAGACACTCACCTTGAAAGTGGTCAGCGAATCACCCACAAATTCCTTGACGAAGAGTTTGACCTCTGCTCCGATGATGGAGTCGTTGACGACGGATGCAGGGAAGGAGAAGTTCTCGCTGCAATGGAACTGTGCAAGGAAGTCTGACTTGATGATGGTGCCTGTTTCGGGATCGGTGAACCTGCCCAAATAGGAGATGTTCGAACGTGCGAGCACTGAGTCGCCCACAAAGTAGGAACGGGTCTCGGTGTCGTAACTCTTATAGATGCTGCTCACGAAGTCGTTGTTGGGCATCATATCGACGCCGAGGGTGGAAGTGTTGTCATCGCAAGCAATAAGAATCAGTGCCGCTATGAGCACTGACGGTAGATAACTAATCTTCATTTAGAATAATTCTGAAATAAAAATCGAGTGTATATGTCGTCGTTGCAAGGCAAATGTTGTTTTTAGGCTTTTGCTTGCTTGAGCTATGCCGAATGTTAGCATTTTAGGCGAAGCCAAAAATGCGATTAAGCGAGAGCAGAGCCAAGCTTGCTTGATCTATGCCGAGTGTTAGCATTTTAGGCGAAGCCAATGGTCAACGTCCAAAAACCTCGTCGAAGAAGTTGATGCAGGCGGCGTGGTATTCCTCCCTGTCTTCAGGACGCTGTAGGGTGGGGATACCCAGTGTGTCGATGTATTGCTTCACGTTGTCGCTGAATGCTGTGTCTTCGAAGATGATGCCATCGGAGTATTTGGAAGCCAGTTTCAGTATCTCGTCGTGGCCGAACTGTCCTTCGCAAACTGCGTCGATGTCTTCCTTGGTGGCCTCACCGAAGGCGGCGCTGGTGGCATAGTGCTCGCCCCAACTGTTGGCGAAGTCCTTTCCTTTGGTCGAATAGACCACTTTTGCATCGCGGAACCAAGGCTCGTCGGCGTATGCTTTCTTGAGGTAGAGAGGGGTCAAGGCGGTTATCCAACCCTGGCAGAAAATCACGTCGGGTTCCCAACGCAGTTTCTTCACCGTCTCCAGCACACCACGGGCGTAGAAGATGGCACGCTCGCCGTTGTCGGTGTATTCCACACCTGACTTGTCGCAGGTGATGCCACGCTTGGAGAAGAGGTCGTCGTTGTCGATGAAGTAGATGGGCATTCGAGTGGCTTGGATGGAGGCGCACTTGATAATCAGAGGATGGTCGGTCTCGTCGATAATCAGGTTCATGCCTGACAGACGGATTACTTCGTGCAAGGCGTTTCGGCGTTCATTGATGATGCCC
>CACYEC010000554.1 GCA_902773225.1 uncultured Bacteroidales bacterium | reverse complement strand
CCCGGAAAAGGACTGGGAGGTGGCCATCGAGGAGGCCATAAGCAGTCCCCCTGCCACCGAATAGCGTAACAGGGGGCTTGGAAAGAGAATGATTTTCTGGATTTGCTGGCTATAAAGCATGTTCAGAATGGGGATTCGTGTTTAGCGGACAGTAATAATTCCATTTAAGGGAATGTGGCAGGGTTGGGGTGTCTCATTGCCGGGTACGCAGGCTGCTAGCCTGCGAAACGCACAGCAGTGTGCCCGGTGCATGTCCCTGAAAGGGACAACTCTTAATAACCGTAGGTGCATGAAGCGAAGCTGAATGCACCTGCGGATTTCTCAAATAGCTCCCTGGTATCGACCCTGAAAGGGTCGCCCATCACCTGCTTGTTGTTGTTCCAAGTTGTTCCGTCGCGTCCGCGACGGCTTCTTCCCCATCGGCATGGATAATGTTGTTTCTAGTTGTGCTAAGTTGTTTCCAATTAAAACCGTCAATTGCCAGCCGAGCTCGGATGGCAATCTACCGCAACGTCGGGAATGGGGCAGGGGTAGGGTGTCTCATGTATCTCTTGATGAAAGAAGTTGTCTCAAGTAGTGCCATGTTGTTTCCGATAATCAAGATTTCCCTTGATTTGGAATGGTATTGACACAAAAAAGGGAAACCGCACATTCGGTTTCCCCCTTTTCTATAATCAGGTTTATGATTATTCGTTGTAGAGTTCACGAGCCTTGGCTTCACCGAGATATCCAGCGAGACGGGTGTTCCACTCCTTGTCCTTGTCAAATGGTTTCTGTTTGCCACCAGTCTGCTTGATACGACGAACAGTGTTGATGAGAGCCTCTTTATCTTCGTCGGTAAGAGTTTCTCTGCCATACACAATTTTGGTATCTCTTAGCCAGGTTTTCACTCTGTCGTTGCATACCTTTAGGTCTTTTATTTTATATTTACCAACATTAGGCCCTTCGGTATACTTTTCATCGAGGATGGTGGTAATACCTGCATCTAATTTTGCTTTTAATAATCTGAGTTTCTCTTTCTCTTCATCATCATGCTCTTCTGCCTCAAGTTTTGCGATTTTGGTCGTCAGTGCTGCTATTATAGCGTCTTCAGCATCAGTAGCAAGTCCTCTTTTGGAGAGGTCATTCTTGATTGCTTCGTACTTCTCTATCGCTTTTTGCAAATCATCCTTATTGCCAGATGCTTCCAAAGCCTTTGCTTCTTCATATCGAGTAGTGATGGTCGCTTTGTAAGCATTGGCTTTGATTCCTTCTCTTTCTTTCTTCGCTCTTGTGAAAATGGACATGATGTCGTCTTGTTCCAAAAGCCCAGAGGAATTGCACCATCTTTCTATGATTTGATAGCTTTCAATAGCATTATCTTGTATGTGTTCCTCCATATACCACTTAGCACGATCAAACATAGAATCACAGCATTGTATGAGGAGTGAGGCTTTGTTTTCGTCAAGTGCTTGTTTGGTCTTGTTTAGAATATCACTGACTTCAACAAGATTGGAAACATCTTTGTCGGAGCATAAGACGATAATATCATTGTATGCTTTGATGGCAGAGGAATAGTCGCATTCGAGTATACATGAATTCACTTGATCTTCAAGCGAATTATATCTGGCTTTAATTTCAAAGACACAATCTTTTTGATAAGTTTCCTTGGCTTTTTTCCCTATTGCATTCAGGTCTTCTTCTGAGAGCAATGACTTCACTGAGTTTTCGAGTGGTTCTGACAACTTCTCGAACACATCTCTTTTCTTTGATTCCCTGAATTCATTAAGGGTCATGATGCGGAGGTCTGCTAAGTCATGTTCGCTTGTGATGTTGACCAATTTCTTCAGTTGTTCGCTCTCATTCCATCTGAATGGTCTCTTTCTGCTCAAGGTAAATGTGGTCATAGCAAATTCAAAATCATGCAAATATTCCTCTGTGGTTTTAGAAAGACCTTGCAGATGGATGTCTGCATGCCCCAGTTTGCCATAACCGAAATTTTTGGCTTGTCCTATAGTATGGTATGAAGTCTGAGTGTTATGAAATGTCAGTGCAGAAAGAATAGCTCCAATCTCCATTGGTTTCATGTTGTGGACATTGATTCTGAATGAGAACGTGTGACCTGATGGTATGCACCGAAGGGTGGATTTAACGTTTTCATTATTCTCATTCATTTCCTTTAAATCAGTTGTCTCCCCATTATGGAATACCCTATAGAATTTGCGTCCAGCAATGGCTGTTGCCGTGTCGTATGTCTTGTAAGGCTTTTTCGTTTGCTGGAGATATAGAGGATAATAGGATGACTTTGGCTGTCCTAATAGTAGTTTCACCTCTGATAGTTCTGAATCGCTAATTGAAACGCTGCAAAAGGCATTGCTTATTTGCACTCGTCCTTTAAGGGAACGGTCTTTTGTCGCTGAACCGAAAATGGTTTCGGGTAGGTCATAACGTTTCTTGTCGATTTTCTGCTGAAATCCTACAAGTTGGTTCAAATCGCGTTGATATGGGTAACGGAAAAAACGAGATAGACCAATATATTCCACCCTGTAGTTCTCTTCGATGTAGAAAATGGCAATTCTATTCCCTTTTTTCATGTATTTGATGTAGTCCTCGAAATGTGGAGATGGCTCATAGACACTCTCGAACCTTTCTTTCACTTCCTTGGCTACATCCTTTCTATTGCTTTCATCTGCGGCAGAGAAAAGGTATTCGTGAGCCTTACCTTTTGGTTTGGTATTTTGCATGAATCCTGTGCAAACAAGTCTGTAAATACCATCTTCTGTCTGATAATCTGGATATAAGATACCGTGATTGCTGATGCCATTGTTGACTTCCCATGGCGATTTCTTTCTCATTACCCTCATGTAAGAAGGTAGTCTTTCGTTTAACTCTTCAATCTCAACAGTTTTGAATCCATTCACACATGGATATAGATACATGGTCTCTCCTCTCAGTTCCAACCAACCGGCTTTCACATTTCCTTCTTCCATCTTCATGTGGTAGTCTTGTCCTTCCTCTGACAAAACTCCAACTTCTCGATGGCCAAACCAACGATTGGTATAGTGCGTTTTTTCTTCCATTTTGCCGAAAGCCATCACTTCCATGGTAGAACGGAGCATACCCTTGATACTTGTACCAGGAATATAATAAAGACGTCGACCGTCTGGTGTCAGGATATGAGCTGAATAAGGGGTCTTGTCTTTAGGAGAAGTACCAGAAGCTTGACCGTCACGTGTGAAGAGTGGCGACACGTTTTCCACGGTCACTTCTATAGTGCCGTCCTCAGCATCGCTGAAAGGCATGTCGTGCGACACCTTGTCGCCCCATTCAGGATAGTAGATGTCCTCATTCAGAGGAACGAAATTATAGGGTGATGTAATAATCATATTTCTTGTCCTCCTTCTTTATTGTTCTCAAATCCAACGAATACAAGTTTGTCGGGCACCAGAGTAATCATGCCCTCACAAAGTTCGTCCTTCTCTTCTTTCCAGAATTGCATGAACTTCAATAGATGAACACCCTCTAAGCGGTGTGCAATATAGGTCTTTTTTGTGATGGTGTCAGAATTCATCAAATCCTCATCAGTAAGTGTGCAGGTCTTGACGATGTATCTCCCATCCACAAACTTGATGGTAGTAGATGTCATGCTTGCAGGATCCCAAAGGTTTCCTTCAATGACGAAAGGATTCTCGCTGTCATTCAGACTGGTGCAGAATTCCTTGTCACCACGCAAAACCTCAGGTTTCTGCTGGTCACTCTTCCATAAGTAACCTATGTAGTTGGCTGTTTTTATCTCATGTGTCATAACGCTTTTCCATTTTTAGTGAGTTGTCCTCTGAATATACCGTTACCTCTGTTGGTTCCACCACCTAAAGGTAATAGGCCGTTGCAAATGTCTATAAGTGTTTGCTCCAACGCCTTTTGGATAGTCCCGTCGCTTGGAAAACCTTCTTCCCAGTAATCGAAAGCACATGTCTTTACCTGTAGCTCTATTTTGTATGTATTGCCTTTGCCGATGATGGTTTTCTCTGTGAAAAATGCCCCGTCTATACTCCCACGAGTGATACGGTCAATGGCCACATGGTTTGAGATTTTCTCATTTGTATGAACTGAGAAAACATCACTCATCAATACATTCCCTCTTACCACATTGTCCTTATCCTTTGTATAACCAAACAAGGCCTTTACGGCTGGATTGTCATCTCCTACAAGACAATGGGCATCTACGTTGTCAGCAAATAGGTGTTTCAATTTGTTCCAATGGTATGCCACACGATGGGCAATGGCTCCCTTGACAGATGTGGCAGGTATCAAAACCTGTTCATCGCTGAATGATGGAGTGCCATTAGTCCAAGTCACAACTTCCTCTTTTACAGGAGTTATGTCTGCGTCTGTATCGCCAAAGCCAGAGGAGAAGAGGAAGAAATCGTCAGCTGTTAAGCTCAGAATGTAGGTTGTCCATCCATCGTCAGTTACGGACTCGACCCCGAACGGTTTGTATCCTTCCCAGTTTTCCATGAGCGAAGCGTTCTTTTTCAGATAGAGTGCCATGTCGCTGGTCTCGGCAAGGTTCAGGTTGCGGTATTGAATGTCGATAACCCTTATTTTTCCGAATCCGCTTCGTGTACCGCCACCAAGGCGGAACGATGAACCTTTGAGCATACCGAGTAGCGTCTGCATTAATAAGGTGCGGTCATCGCTTGAAAGAAGTTCCATCTCAAAAACAAATCGGCTGCCTTTATAGACTACTTGTTCATCGAACTTGCCTGTGTTCTTAGCCACTCCTTTATACGACATACTTACATGCTGACGGATTGGTAAATTGTTGTAGTTGGCATAGAAAGGGTCATTGAAATCAATGGTTTGCAAACCATCGAGTGCGTAGCCATTCTTGCCGATTAGTATTGCGTCGGTGATTATCAGTTCTGAGCCTTGCCCTTTGTCGCCTTTTTGGAATCCGAAGAGACTGTTAGTATTCTTTTCTTTATGTTGCTCACTGTAGGCACTGCGCAGCACACCTGTAATCGACGTGCCAGGAATGAATGGCATATTGTTCACATCACGAACAACAAGGGCGTCGGTCATGATGTCTTTATCGCCACTGCCTATTGCCAGTGGAGTCTCTGCCTCAATGGTGATACGTGCCAACTGGCGGAAAGTGTATCTTGTTTTTCTCATTTTTTCTCTCTGCATTTTTTTGCCATTTCTGACGCTAAGTTAACTACTGCTGATGGAACAATATCAACTGGTTGGTCGTTGAACCGATAGTCACTGACTGTTTTAATCCAGTTCTCTAAAGATTGCTTTTTACCACCTGATTTCCATTTGGCGAAAGCAACACCATGAGCTAAATAGGCAATGTTTTTTATCACTGATGTGCTTGGGTCATCGGGAGTCGGTTCTCGCTGAATCGTTACTTCGTGATTAAACAATTCTCTTCTTATATCCTCACATGTCGTACACAACATGGCTATGCTGCGTATCTTGCCCCATTGGGAGGCAAAGGTCGCACCTTTGAACTTTCGCTCATTGTCCTTAACGAATTCATTGACTTCCTCGTAGATAAAGTCCTCGATGTCTCTCTTGCGCTGCTGTGCATAGATGTAGCGGAGTAGCGGAGTGGAAGTGTTGCCGATGGAACATAGATTTCCTCTGATCTCTTCAGTCTGTTCTGTACCTTTAATGGAATAGAGTGCTTCTCCATTAGTGTTTTTCTTGCCTTTTAGGAAGTCGGGGTTATAGATTACATGACCGAAACCTTCATTCCTGTAACTGCCAACATACGTTGACGTTGCAGGAGAAGAACCACCTTTCAGTTCCACTACGAACACGCTGCCTTTCTCTATACCACAGCGGTCTGTGTCGCGGTTCTGGCGCTTGAAGTTCCAGGGGGCATACTGGAATGTACGGATCTGAGTTTTGTCCCATTTAATCTCACCATTGTCGAAACCGAGGTCTTTGGCTTCGGGTCGGAAAGTGGGCTGTCCGTTCTCGTCGAGGAATATCAAACGTGAGTCAGCATACACGCAAACGAATTGCTTGCCGTCAATCATTGTTGTTATGGAAGTAGAAGACGGTTGGAGGAAAGCGACAGTTTCTATCTTCACCAATCCGTATTGTGCCGTACGTGAACGACCGATGTGCTTTGTTCCGACAAGCTTTTCCTCAATCTTTTTAGCCAAACTATCCTTATCTACCTCCACTTCAAAGAAGAACTCCGCTCCGGCGTTGATGGACTCGTAGCCATACATCTTGGCGTCTTCCGAACGACGCTTGTCGCTGTCGTAAGCCGACTTGATGGCAAAAGATTTATCTACAACTACAGGCTTTGCTTCTTTTTCACTGAAAGCATAAAATCCAGTACGGCATTGTTTCAGTTGCTGAGGTTCACCATTTTGTTCCTTGTCTTGCTCACGTGAGTAGAGATGATGGATGTAAGATTTCTCGCTCACTTTCTTCAATTTAGGATAATAGATGGATGCAGGGATGCGAAGTGAGCGCTGGATCCAAAAAGTGGGGTGGGCGT
The DNA here is from genome assembly GCA_902773225.1 of uncultured Bacteroidales bacterium. Lineage (GTDB taxonomy): Bacteria > Bacteroidota > Bacteroidia > Bacteroidales > Bacteroidaceae > RUG11857. The sequence goes on along the minus strand of CACYEC010000554.1, from coordinate 7,932 downwards.
CTCCGAAACGAACATTCCCGCTGTGGAAAATCTCCATCTGTTCTTCTGCCGTGAAATCATCGTATGAAGAAGCCACTATGCCGAGGAAATTGTTGCCGGGAATGAAGTCCAGGCTTTCCTGATTGCCCTCAGTGGAGGCTTTGACATTGAGAATCACGTCGCTTTTCAGAGTGCATTTGAATTGAAGTGTCTTCATGACTTGCCTCCTTTCTCTTTGTCTGTTATTTCTACTATCGTCATCTGGCAACGTCCCATACCTCTGTGGCGGTCTACCCCCATGCGTTTGATCATCGAAAGGGCTTTTCCAACGAGGTCTGTCATGTTGTCAGGAACATTCATAATCTCTGCCTCCAAAGCGCAGGGAACCACTACTTGTATGCGCCTCAGACTGTGTTCGTCTGCCACACCGTCTTTACCGATTGCTGTGGACGATACCGATTGATACATGAATTCTTGAGCCTTGCATCTTACGATTTCATTGTATTCCGTTGGACATAATGTGGCATTGGAGAAGAATGCCGTGCCCTTGCTGAATTCGCCTTTTTCATCCAAGTTACCAAGTATGGAACAAAAAGACGATTCGAGTTTCTCTGCTTCACCTGAAAGGGTGAGATAGTCTTCCATCGCTTCACGGAAGAGCCCTTTCAAGGTCTTGCCAGGGATGAAAGGCATGCCGTTTTTGTCTTTCACAACAAGTGCATCCACATCGGAACCGGCAGATAGGCCTGAACCGCAATGCCAACGTGAGAAAAAATCTATTTTGTATCTGATGTTCTTCATATTTGTTGATCTTTATTTCGTTTGCTGGGTGTTGATGGTGTGCAGGGTGAGGATGTCTTGCACTGGGTAGCATTTTTTTCCCTCACGTTCCTCTCCACGTAAGGCAATCTTTACCAATGTTTCCAATGATTTGGGAACTATGGTTAACATTCTCTCTTTACGTTGTTCAGCTTGTTCCACACCGTCGTGGAGAATCGTTATCCATTGGCGCAAACTGCTCTTGGTAGCGTTGCCCTCTTTTCCTTTGAGTCTTCCTGCTTGTTGCTGCAGTTCGTCTATCGTCCAACGGCCTTCCATTTCATGTAGGTAATAAGGACCGAACTCAAGGGAATGACCATCTTGGGGAGTCTTCTCCTTGGCAAGTATCTCATCGTAGTCCTCTACAAAACTGCTCTGAACCTTGTGGAAAGCGAGGCAGGCGGGTACTTTTCCGTCATCCTTCACTCGTTTTTTTGCGTCTTTCTTGGCGATACCACAGAGGGTCTCAGCCAGATTGTAACCGTAATAGAAAGGATATGAAGACTTGATGAAGGCAATACCAGCACAGGCGGTCAACCCACCGATGCTTTCTGTCTCTTCCTCAAAATATTGCATGAACCATTTTGCGTAAGGGATGGCAAGGTCGCCACGGCAGATGATGGTCATGTCATCGCCGCTGAGCACCACCGGACGAAGGGGTATCTTTTTCTTGCCTTCTACAAACTGGTATTCATCGTTTAGTTTTGCAAATGTCTTTTGGGCGGCCTGATTCACGGCATCGTCAAGGGCGGTGGAGAACTCATGCAAGGCACCCTGTTCTTTGCCTATTCTCGCCACAATCTCACCCAGTCCGTTGCCGTCGGCGTGGATGATGGCTATCCAGTCGTTCATCTCGGTCAAGTCCTCGATATTGAACGCCACATTCTTGAAATCAAGTTCTTTCACTTTCTCACCGAAACTCTTCTTGCAAAGCTTGAAAGTGGCGTTCCTGTCACCTTCTTCAGTGTATTCCTTTGATGCCTTGATTTTCAATAGTGTACTCTCGTCGATGAAATCGCCTTCTTCAATTTTTACTGCTGGCAACCCCGTCTTGCGCGAACGTTCTATAGCCATCAAACCAGTAGTGAGAGATGGCATAGGGCGATTGCGCTGGGCGCGGAGTCGTCGTTCCAGTTTCTCTACAGCCTTGCCGAAATCGTCATCATCAAACGACACTACTGCTTGGCTAATGGTGATTCCTGGAGCATGTTCGAGAATTGTCTTGGGAAAGTACTTCACTGTACGTTCACATTCTTCTTTGTCTTTGTAGAGACACTTCACGTTGCCTGCTGCCTCGACTATCATCTCTCCGCTTTGCTTGAATTCCTCAGTGAAATAGGTGGTACAGACACGCTCTACAATCTCACTCGCACCGATGATGTGTTTCAGTTCATTGGTCTGGAAAATGAATCCTTGTATTCCCTGCACCGATGCGCCATATAAAAACTTTCTCATGTTACTATAGTATTGAATTTAGTAGTTATTGCGCCAAAATTACGAAAAAAATGAGAAAACAAATAGATTTAGCCCGAAAATTTTGCGGTTTTTTCGGTTTTTTTTATTTTTGCATCCAATTGTTGATAAGAAATACCAATTATAACCTTAAGTTAGATGAAAATCAAAACAATTAGTTTCAACGGACGAATATCACAAGTCGAGATTCCTTATTTCCGCGCTGCTATCGTGAAAGAGGTGGGCGAAGACAGCGTGCTACTCCACAACCACAAGGACGAAGGCTTACGCTATTCATACCCTCTTGTTCAGTATAAATGTGTGGATGGCAGGCCGATGGTCACAGCTATTGGTGATGCGGCCACACTGTTCGACAACTTCCACGCTACCACATCATTGCAGTTGAACATCGGAAACCGAAAGATGCACACCATGGTGCTGTCCATTCATGAGGAGGACTACCAACCTACCTTCACTGAAACACCAATAGAATATGGCGTGAGACAATATATACCGCTGACAGGCACCAATGTGTCGGAGTTCCGGCATCTGATAGCGTTCACCGACAAAGTGGAGATGCTTGAAGGAAAGATTGTGGGCAACCTGCTCTCTTTCTTCAAAGGACTCGGCGCCCATATCCAAGATGAATTGAAGGTCGTCATCTCCGACATCACCGACCGTGGCGTTTTCCGCTACAAGAATGTCGATTTCATGACCTTCGACCTCCAGTTCGTCTCCAATATCCTCCTGCCCAACAACATCGGCATCGGAAAGAGTAGTAGCATCGGCATGGGCAATGTACATGTGATGAGAACTATTGACGCGTAAATTGTTTGTGTTATGGAAGAACAACAGATAAAAGAACAAAGAAGAAAGAGAGTGCATATCGCTTTGGTGGGTGGACAACCCATGCCTGTGTATGTGGGAATTCTTTATACAAAACCTGATGAAGTCATTCTCATCCATTCTAAGGATTCAAAGGCAGAGGCGGAGAGAATAGCCAATCTGATTCAGGGTGTACCAGTGACTTACAAGGAGTTCGCCCCTGTGAATATGCAGAAGATTATCGCTGATACAGATGTGCTGGTCAAAGAGTTAGACACCCTCAGTCAGTATTATGTGGACATCACAAGCGGTACTAAACCTTGGTCTATAGTGTTCTTCCGCTCTTTTGTAAGCAGAGAAAACACCAAGGTTGTATATATTGGCCAGAACAATGGAGTCTATGATGTCGTTACAGGAAATAGAATCCAATTTGAAAGTAAAATAAGCATGGACGATGTCTTCTCACTCTATAATACCAATGCAAGGGATTTTGTACCGTTCTCAGAGGTGACTGAGTCCGACATGAAGAGCGTTGAAGACCTGATGAAAATGAGAACTACGAATTTCAGAGCTTTTAATGCCTTGACACAGATTGACACCAACAACATGAAGAGAATAGATGAAAAACTATGTGACGATGGATCCTCAATTTCCTGGGACAAAAATGAGGGTTGGGCTAAACTCGAACTGACAAGGAAGGGGAGGTATCCTGTATATCAAAAATTCTCATCGCAACACATTTTCAGAATCCTTTTCAATGCAGGATGGTTCGAATTTGATGTAGCATACAGGTTGTCCAAGTGGAAAATCGCAAGCGACATCAGGATTGGAGTGAAGTTCCCATATAAAGAGGGACAGCCAAAAAACGAAATTGACATCATCTTGAACTTGGGCAACCGCCTCCTTTTTGTGGAATGTAAAACGCAAATTTCAGATATTACTGATCTCGACAAATTCAGCAAGGCTGTGAGAAACTTTGGTGGACTTGGAAGCAAAGCCTTGTTCGTTACCCATGCGAAGATGGGAGATAAAGCCATACAGAAATGCAATGATAATGATATCCTCTGTTTCTCATACGCTGATGTTAATTACAATTTGGTTGAAGTGGAAAAGAAACTCAGAGCATTGCTCAATGAAAAGATAACCTTAATAAACAGAAAATGATACGACAAGAACCCTCAAATAATTCAATATTAACTACATAATGAGAAAAGTATTTATTTCGTTCTTAGGAACCAATAATTATGTACAATGTAAGTACATCTTTAATGGAGAATCGTCCAAACCTGTTAGATTCGTACAAGAGGCACTTGTTGCAAGCCTTTGCAAGGATTGGACCGAAAAAGACAGGATCTTCATTTTCTATACATCTAAAGAAATGACAGGAGAATATGGCTCTAAGGAACTCAACTGGCTTGACAATGGACAACAAAGAATCACTGATGATTCAGAAAGAATAGGATTGAAGCACAGACTTGAGGATTTGAAAAATAATGGAATTCGCCCGATTGTTGAGGACTACGGAATTGTAGCAGGTTTTTCTGAAGTAGAAATATGGAACATCTTCGATACAGTCTATTCAAAACTGGAACCAGGTGACGAAATCTATTTTGATGTGACCCATGCCTTCCGTTCTATACCTCTTTTCTCTATCGTCCTTTTCAATTACGCAAAGTTCATGAAGCAAACAAAACTCATGTCCATCATGTATGGTGCATTTGAGAAATTGGGACCTGCTTACAAGGTGAAGGAAATGCCTGTTGAGGAGAGGTTAGCCCCCGTCATCGACCTTACTAATATCGCTCGCTTGCAGGAATATAACCAGATTGCAAGTAGTCTGAAAGACTTCGGAAGAGTGAAGATGCTTCACGAAGCCATCGATGCAAATGTTGAAACCTCAACTGTCATTACTGTTCGTTATTTGAGCGAATCAATTAGTGAATTGGATCAATATATTGAAACTATTGACTTGAAAGCTATAAAAAGTGGCAAATTTATCTGCAAATTCAGAAATAACTATAAGAATGTCAGGAAAAAAGGTAATTTGAGTAAGCCCATTCTGAAAATTCTTGAAGAATTGAATAAGGAAACTGAAGACTTTGTAGAAAAGAATGATTTCCGCAATATAGAAGCCGCCATCAATTGGACAATTAAGCATGATATGTTGATGCAGACTTATCCTCTCGTTGCAGAGTACATTATCTTACGTTTCACAGAAAAGTATAAACATTTGCAACCAAAAGGATTTGGAAATAAGGATTTCAGATTTTTTGTATCTTCGATTCTTGGAGCACCGGAAGAGGATTTCATCAATAAGAATTGGAAAGAGTCCATCTCTTCCTATTCTGAAATAGCAGATGTCATTGCCGATGATACAGCTGTCATAGACGTTCGCTCGTTTTATGCTTCTATTAGGGAAGCACGAAACTCTTTGGCACATGGTAATGGCGCAATTAAGTATGAAGAACTAATAGAAGGTATCTCAGGAGTAATAACAGGCATTAACTCTCTTAATCCCGCATACGAAAACTACTCATCTACTCAAGAAATCATCAAAAGATATGTTCATCAATCTTAGTAATCATCCTGTTGACAATTGGAGTTCTGAGCAAGTCGCTGAGGCGAGGAAATACGGGGAAATTGTGGATGTTGAGTTTCCTACAATCAAGCCATCATACGATGCCGAATTCATTCGGATGCTGGCTCTTAACTATGCGCTAAGAATAGTAGATAAATATGGTTCCGACCTCACCGTCCACGTTATGGGTGAGATGACCTTCACCTACAACCTTGTCTCCCGCCTCAAAGCCGTAGGCATACGTTGTGTGGCCTCCACCACCGAACGCCGTACCCACCTCGACCCAGATGGCAACAAGGTGTCGGAATTCCACTTCGTCCAGTTCCGCGAATATTGATGGTCAGAATATTTTACCCCCAATTCTCAAATTCTCAAATTCGTGATGATAACAAAAAGAATCTCGCGTTGAGCATTGAATGAAATTCAAATCCGTGATAAACTTCCAAACTGTAAAAAAACTCATATTCAAGACCTAATTCATGGACCACAAAGACATCGCCAACATCACACTCACCAAGAGCCAGCACTATGTGCTGAAGAAGATTCTCGACTTCGTCAACCATCCTACAGACCGCATATTCATACTCAAGGGATACGCAGGAACAGGTAAAACCACCCTAATGCGCTTCCTCATCCGTGAACTGAATAAAAACCAGAAGAAATACCAACTGCTCGCATCCACAGGACGAGCGGCCAAGGTGCTGGCCAACCTCTCGGGCAACCCCTTCGACACGTCAACCATACACTCGCTCATCTTCACGTTCGGCGGATTCAACCGCGACACAGAGGGAGACGACGAGCAGGCCGTGGATGAGAAAGGACAACTGTTCCTCGTCTTCCAACCATCCAAAATCAACAAGGACACTGACCCAGAGACCATCTATGTCATCGATGAGGCTTCCATGGTCTCCGACGTGGCGTCGAAGGACATCAAACAGGCGCAGTTCGGCGACGGACGGCTACTCAAGAACCTACTCGAGTACGACCCGCGCCCTGGCTCCAAGTTTATCTTCGTCGGCGACCCCTGCCAACTACCGCCCATCGAGGAGTACTATTCGCCGGCCCTTATGACGGAGTATTTCAAGGGCATCTTCGGCTTGAACGCTCAGGAGGCGCAACTCACGGAGATCATGCGACAGAAAGGGGTCAGCGGCATCATCGATGCGTCGAGGCAGGTGAGAGGACTCTACAATGCCGCTCCCGACACTACCCAACGCTATGGAAGTCAACTGGTTTGGGGATTCCTCCCGTTCCGTGGCAACAAGGACATCCAGCTCCACACCAACCTTGAGTCCCTGCTCGACCATTATGTCGCCAAAGTGAAGAAGGACGGACTCAATAGCGCTGTGTGCATCTGCCGAAGCAACTACGACTGCAAGAAACTCGCCGTGGCCATACGACAGAAACTGGGATTTTCCGACTACCGCATCACAGTGGGAGACTTGTTGCTCGTCACGCAGAACAACCAGCCCGTTGGACTCATGAACGGTGACATGGTCGTTGTCGAGGAGATGTCACCCTATACCCAATCACGGGCCAGACTCACCTTCCGGCAGGTCAAGGTGAAGGAACTGTTCTCTCAGAAAACCTACACTTCCCTGCTCATCGAGGAAATAGCCTATCAGGGAAAAACCAACCTGGACAAAGAACAACAGCAGAAACTCTACGTCGATTTCATCATGCGCATGAAGAAGAAGGGCATCACAGAGAAGAAAAACAAAGAAGAATTCTACCGCGCCATGTCCGACGACCCCTACCTCAACGCCCTGCGTTGTGTCTTTGGCTATGCCATCACCTGCCACAAGTCACAGGGGGGCGAGTGGGAGAACGTCTATGTCCATGTGCCGAGAAACATCACCCGCAACCCCACCAAGGAAACCTACCAGTGGATCTATACAGCTATGACCCGCGCCAGCAAGACCCTCCACCTCATCGACGACTTCTACATCCGCTGACGCCTCCCTCTCATCCAACTCCCCGCCCCTCTAAGGGGAAAGGCAACGGGAAAGGCTACGGGTAGGCGACGGAACGTCGGGAATGGGCGAGCTTGCTCGGGAATGGGGTAGGGGTGGGGTGTTTCATTCCTTGTGTTTTCGAGCCATAGTGCCCGGGCTTTCGGAGCCAGGTGTAAGAAAATACCCTTCTATTGTCATGGAGGTTGTGTGCCCGGACTTTCCATGGGCGGTGTATCCACCAGCAATCATCAGGGACGTCTTTCATAACCGCAGTGTATATGGCGCGAAGCGCAATGCACCTGCGGATTCTCCCTAAAGCCCTGT
>CACYEC010000553.1 GCA_902773225.1 uncultured Bacteroidales bacterium | reverse complement strand
TACGTGTTGTTCCCCTATATCGACAGTGGCTTTTCCAGTTCTGGTGCCCTAATCGACACACTCATGTTGGGAGGCACACCCTTAGCGCCCTCCATGGGAGCATTCAAGGACCTGGCAGCTGAAGGTGTCTGCTTCACATACAGAACGGAAGACGAACTCTTCGACATCCTCAACAGCCCAACACAACGAATAGACCAAGACAAAGTGAAGACGTTCATAGAGAACAATTCCTGGGCGCGTTTTATTGAGAAGATACACGATAATCTGAAATGAACAGGGAGATACACATAGCCTGCAGTACTGACGACAACTACGCCCCGCTTTGCGGCGTCATGCTTTGCTCTGCACTACACAACAACAAGGGCGGACGGATGGTGGTGCATATACTGGTCAACGAACTCTCTTCCGACAACCGTTCACGTCTGATGCGTCAATGTATGCGCTATGGGACTCAGTGCGAGTTCCACAGCGTTGACAACAAAAGACTGGAAGGTTGCCAGTACCGGACCAAAGTTCATCCGCTCAGCAGTGCGGCATATTACCGTATCCTGCTTGCTTCAATCCTTCCAGATGTGTCAAGGGTCATCTACCTCGACTGCGACATGATGATACTGAGCGACATGAGCGTGGTATATGACATGAACCTTGCAGGACATGGCGTAGCGGCTGTACAAGACTACGACACCCCTGTTGATATGGAACACTACCATCAGTTAGGACTCTCCGAAGGAGACAAGTACTTCAATAGCGGCTTCATGGTCATCGACCTCGACTATTGGAGGAAACACAATACCGAGAACAAACTCCTGGAATTCGCCAAACGGGAACGGAAAGTGTATTTCCATGACCAAGACGCCCTCAATTGCGTCTTCCGTGGGAACTGGTGTCGCTTGTCCCCAGAATGGAACTATTTCAACGTGGCGCAGATTCGTGTAAGGCACCTCTTCCAAGACAAGGACGAGGCACGGCGTTTCTTCCGTTCCCCCAAAGTGGTACATTTCCCTGGACGGTACTTCAAACCCTGGCTCGATACAGAATGCATCCCCTATCGCAGCCAATGGCTACATTATCTTGATATTTCCGAATGGAAGGATTTGACGCTGCGTAGGAACGAGCGCCGTTGGTACACTGTGGCAAAGACGCTGTATGTGAAGTTAAAGCGATTGTTTTACCAACTTGAATATACCCTCTAAGACGACATGCGAGTAGGAATAAGCGGATATGTAGGCACGCATCTCACCGGTATAGGCCGTGTGCTGATAAATGTGGTGAAGGAGATGGCCCGTCTCTTTCCCGAAGATGAGTATGTGTTGTTTGCGAATCAAGGTTACGATTTCTATGCCCCCCTCACATCTCTTCCCAATGTTCGAGTAGTGAACACAGGTGTGTCGAAAGACAGTCCGATAGCGAATATCCTCTGGCATCAGAGAGGATTCCAGCGCTTGCTGAGACAATGGGAATGCGATGTGGCGTACATCCCCAACTTCTCCCTTTTGCTGTGGAAACGGTTGCCGACCGTGGTGACCATCCACGACCTCATCGAGTTCAATGTCCCCGGCAAGTTCAGCCCCCTGAGAATGGCCTACCGCAAGATGATTGACCCCCTGATGGTACGCAACAGCACTTTCATCACCACGGTGTCGGAATGTTCGAAGCGCGACATCGTTCGTTTCTGCCATGCCGACGAGCAAAAAGTTCGCGTGATTCCCAATGCAGTGGACCCCACTTATTTCCATGAGTATGATGAAGCGGATGTAAGGCCAGTTCTTGAGAAGTACAGACTGGTCTACAAGTCATACTTCATTTTCGTAGGGACCATCGACTACCCAGGGAAGAACATCAAGGTGGTCATCGATGCCTTCTTTCAACTGAAAGAGCGCCAAGGCATTGACTACAAACTGGTTATTGTAGGTAAGGACGGGCACAACGCACAAGTCATCTACGACCTTGTCAACCGTTCGCCCTATAAGGACGATGTGCTGTTCACAGGTTATGTGTCGGATGCCGACCTGCCCAAACTTTACTCAGGTGCGAAGGTGATGCTCTATCTCTCTCTGTATGAGGGTTTCGGTCTGCCAGTACTTGAGGCCATGTCGTGCGCCACTCCAGTGGTCTGCTCCGACACTTCCTGTTTCCCAGAAGTTGCAGGCGAGGCAGACATTTGCGTCAGTCCTACAGACGTTGACGCTGTGTCAGGTCAACTGCTACGACTGACCACCGACGAGACATACTACCAGCAGATGGCCAACCAATGCCTCGCCCAGTCGAGGACCTTCTCTTGGGAACGGTCTGCCCGTGCCTACCACGAAGTGTTCAAGATGGTGCTTAGTCCGCTATGAAGCCATCCTCCCGAATAAAAACCATTTTACCCATCATAAGAAATGCCAACGAATATACCCAATCCTACTGACGCCAGCATCATCCTAACCTACAGATGTCCGATGCGTTGCGTGATGTGCAATATCTGGAAGAACCCCACCGACAAGAAAGAGGAAATCCAGTCCAGCGACCTGAAGTCGTTGCCACAGCTCCGTTTCATCAACCTCACTGGTGGTGAGCCATTCATCAGAGAGGACCTGCCCGAAATCGTGGAGGAATGCTACAAGCACACCCCCCGAATCGTCATCTCGACGTCAGGATGGTTCGAAGAGCGTGTGATAGCGCTTGCAGAGCGTTTTCCGAAAATCGGCATCCGCATCAGTATCGAGGGACTGTCGCAAAAGAACGATGAACTTCGTGGACGTTCAGGCGGCTTCGACAAGGGGCTTCGCACCTTGCTTACCTTGAAACGTATGGGACTGAAAGACATAGGTTTCGGTTGCACAGTCTCGAACAACAATTCTGCCGATATGCTGTCGCTCTACCAACTTTCTCTCTCGCTCGGCATGGAGTTCGCTACAGCAGCATTCCACAATTCCTACTATTTCCACAAAGAAGACAACCGCATTACCAATCGTGATGAAGTGTGCCGTAATTTTGAACAGTTGATAGAATGGCAGTTGAAAGAGAATCATCCCAAGAGTTGGTTCCGGGCATGGTTCAACATGGGACTAATCAACTATATCGAAGGTGGTCGGCGTATGCTACCCTGCGAGGCAGGTAGCGCCAACTTCTTCATTGACCCTTGGGGAGAGGTCTATCCCTGCAACGGGATGGAGGAACGGTACTGGAAAGACAGCATGGGAAACATCCACGAGCAAGATTTCATGCAGATTTGGCGTAGCGAGAAGGCCGCGTTGGTAAGAGAAAAGGTTCGCCGTTGTCCGAAGAACTGCTGGATGGTGGGTACAGCAAGTCCTGTGATGCATAAGTACATCAAGTATCCATTACTTTGGGCATTGAAGAACAAATGGCGTTCGATGCGTGGCAAGGCAGCTTGCCTCGACAAGACCTGGTGCGATGTGGGTCAAGACCCGTGTCAAGGGGAGTTAAGAGTTAAGAATTAAGAGTTAAGAATTAAGAATTAAGAATTAAGAAATAAGAGTTAAGAAATGATTTAGTTTTATTGTGCTGTGGGAAAGCGCTTAACTTCCAGTCAGGACGGCTGGCTTAACTCCCTATTTAACTCCTTTATATAACTTCGGAAACTTGAGGATATCATTAATGATGTTGAAAACAGACAATCACAGAATATACGTGACAGGAACCCGTGGTATTCCTGGTATCATGGGAGGAGTGGAGACCCACTGCGAGGAATTGTTCCCGAGGTTGGTGTCGATGGGTTATGATGCAACGGTTTACCGTCGTCAGCCCTACGCTGTGGATGCTTCCACATCGTTCAGAGGTGTGGAAATCGTGGATATCGCATGTACCAAAAACAAGTTCCTCGAGGCATTCGTGCACACATTCAAGTCTATCGTCGAGACCAAACGTCGCGGCGGCAAGTACATCCATATCCATGCCATTGGTCCGGTGATGCTGTCTCCTTTGGCCCGTCTGCTGGGACTGAAGGTAGTGTTCACTCACCACGGCCATGACTATGACCGTGCGAAATGGAACACTTTCGCCAAGATGTGCCTGAAGATGGGCGAATGGTTGGGTTGCAGGTTTGCCCATCATATCATCGTCATTTCCAAGCCAATACAGGACGTTCTGTCTAAGAAGTATGGACGCAGCAAGAATGTTCATCTGATTTACAATGGTGTTCCTGATGCCCAGTTGTGCGATGCCGATGCATATTTCAGCGATTTGGGCATCGAGCGAGGCAAGTATATCTTGTCTTTGGGTCGGTTTGTACCAGAGAAGAACTTCGACCAACTCATCGATGCGTTCACACCAATCCGCCCCAATGGCTGTAAATTGGTGATAGGTGGAAGTTTCGACCATCAGGACGAGTATGCCAAGGCATTGGTGAGAAAAGCTCAGGAGAATGCAGTGGTCTTGCCAGGTTTTGTGAAAGGTGAACGCTTGCATGCCTTGCTCACCCACGCGCGTTGTTTTGTGTTGCCCTCATCGCATGAGGGATTGCCTATCTCATTGCTTGAGGCGATGAGTTACCGTCTGCCCGTGATAGCCAGCGACATTCCCGCCAATTTGGAGGTGAACCTTGATTCGGATTGCTATTTCAAATGCGGTGATATCAAGCATTTGTCGCGTTTGCTCCAACAGGCTGTTGATGACGACTTCCTCCGTATCACCTACGATATGAGCCCTTATAATTGGGACAGGATAGCCGAGCAAACGGCACAGGTGTATCACTCCATGATAGACCAACACAGTTAAACTTCTCACATTTCAGAAGTAACAGCCTAAGAAGTTGCGTTCATGGTTGAACGAATGATGAAAGACACGTTTTTTGAATTATTCTGTTCTGTTTTTTAATTATTTTAGCTACAGCGCCCTGTAAGAGGTTATATATATACAAATAAATAAGAAAAAAATTTGTAATTAGCGGAAAAAATGGTAATTTTGCACCGTGGATGGAGGGGGCTTGAAAGTCTCCTCCTTTTCGTAATCACTATTTATCATCGATCATCTCATTTATGATAGACAAAAACACAGTAAAGTCCATCGTGGACGAATGGATTGCCGACAAGGAGTATTTCCTTGTTGATATCAATGTAAGCACTCAGAACGAGATTGTGGTAGAGATAGACCATAAGGACGGTGTGTGGATTGACGATTGTTGCGACCTGAGTCGTTTCATTGAGGACAGGCTCAACCGCGACATCGAGGATTATGAGCTCGAGGTAGGTTCTGCTGGCATTGGACAACCGTTCAAAATCACTCAGCAATACGTCAACAACATAGGCAATGCTGTGGAGTTGCTAACCAATGACGGGAAGAAGATGAAAGGCACCCTGACCCATGCAGATGAGCAGGGATTCACAGTAACCTGTCAGGAGAAAATGAAGGTTGAAGGCAGCAAACGCCCGAAGTTGAGTGACGTGGAGTATGCCTTCGGATACGGCGACGTGAAATGGGTAAAAGCCTGCATCGACTTCAAATAGACAGCTTCCTAATAACGAAAAAAATAAAACAATATAAAAATGCCAAGAATCAAAGAAACAGAAATGAGTTTGACGAGTGTGTTCAAAGATTTCATCGAGAATAAGAAAATCGACCGCACCACACTCGTAAGTGTACTTGAAGACTCCTTCCGCAGTGCCATAGCCAAGATTTATGGTTCGGACGAGAACTTCAAGGTGATTGTGAATCCCGACAAGGGCGACTTTGAGATTTACCGCAACCGCACAGTGGTTGAAGACAATGACCTTCACAACGAGAATTCTGAAATCCGCCTCAGCGAGGCCCGCAAGATAGACGAGGACTACGAAGTTGGTGAGGATGTGAGCGAGAAGATTAACTTCTCCGACTTTGGCCGGAGGGCAATCCTCAATCTTCGTCAGGCCATGTCGTCGAAACTCCTTGAGTTGGAGCACAGCAATCTCTACAGCAAGTATGCCGACAAAATCGGCACCATTGTGAGTGGAGAGGTTTATCAGATTTGGAAACGTGAGGTACTTTTGATGGATGACGAGGGCAATGAACTTCACTTGCCTAAATCAGAGCAGATACCCAACGATTTTTTCCGCAAAGGAGAAGCCACACGAGCCATTGTGCTAAAGGTTGAGAACCTCAACAACAATCCTAAGATTATCCTCAGCCGTACGGCGCCTGAATTCCTGCTCCGTTTGCTTGAGCAAGAAGTTCCTGAAATCGGCGACGGTCTGATTACCGTCTGCAAAATCGCGCGCATTCCTGGTGAAAGGGCGAAGATTGCAGTGGAGAGTTATAACGAACGCATCGACCCCGTTGGTGCCTGTGTGGGTGTTAGAGGAAGTCGCATCCACGGCATCGTACGCGAATTGCGAAACGAGAACATCGATGTCATCAACTACACGACCAACACCAAACTCTTTATCGCAAGAGCCCTGAGTCCAGCCAAACTCACCTCCATCCAACTCGATGAGGCTAATGCCAAGGCAGATGTGTTCCTTGATCCCGACCAGGTGTCACTGGCCATAGGCAAGAGCGGACACAACATCAAATTGGCCAGTATGCTCACAGGCTACACGATTGACGTATTCCGTGAATTGGATGAGAACGCAGAGACAGAGGAGGACGTGGAACTCAAAGAATTCCGCGACGAGATTGATGATTGGGTTATCGACGCTATCCAAGCTCTTGGTTACCGCACAGCGAAGAGTGTGCTTGACGCTCCCCGCGAACTTCTCATCGAAAAAGCCGACCTTGAGGAAGACACGGTGGATGAGGTTCTGCGCATCCTGAGAGCGGAATTTGAAAATGACAACAACGATGCTGAAACTGAGGTGGAAGCACAAGAGGAAACCCAGCAAGAGCCATTAGAAGAACAGAACGAGAACCAGCAAGACGAAACAACACCAGGCAGTCCTGAATGAGGACGGACAGCCCCGCACCTTAACCCCGAGAATGATAAACCGACAATAAGGACAGAAAAAGATTGATATGCCAATAAGACTGAACAAAGTAATAGCAGAACTGAACGTAGCACTTGACCGTATCGGCAAGTTTCTCGCAAAAAAAGGGAAGCCGTTGATGGAAGTTTCGGCTAATGCCAAAATCAGCGATGAACAGTACAAACTGCTGATGGAGGAGTACGGTAAGGACAAGAGCATGAACGATACCACCAAGGAGACGATAAAAGACCGCAAGGACGAAGAACGCCAGCGGAAAGAGAAGGAAAAAAAGGCCAAAAAGGATGGACAAAACAAGCAAGGCATTTTCCGCACCGATACTGGCAGACAGAAATACAAAGTAGTCGGCAACATCAACGACCTCAACAAACCGAAGGTAGAGGACAAGCGTGAGTCTGAAGAGAAACAGGCTGTTGTCACTACGAAGAAAGAGGAAGAAAAGGTAGATGTCGCTCCAATTGTCGAGAACAAGGAAACCGAACCTGTTCCCGAAAAACCCGCAATAGTGGAACCTAAGACCGAAAGCCCCAAAGAGCCAGAGGTGGTGGAACCTGCCCCTGTAAAGGAGAATGAAGAAACCCAAGAAAAAACCGCTGCCAATGAGGAGGTCCAACAGGAAACGCAGCAGGAAACAGTAGAGGAGTCCGTTCCCTCCACAGAAAAGTCTGATGGAAAGAAGAACGATGGTATCTATCGTGTCACACCCCCAACTGCTCCCATTTCTTTCAAGCAGGTAGGTTTCATCGACTTGAACACCATCAACGGAAAGACACGTCCAGACCGCAAGACAAAAGCAGAGAAGAAAAAAGAGCGCGAGGAGAAAGGACGTCAAATGCACCAAGGCAAGCCAGTGGGCAAGAATGGTGTCCCAGAGGGCGAAGACTCAGGAAAGAGGAAGAAGCGCCAGCGCATCTCGAGCAACGGTAAGGAAAGAGTCGATATCAACGCTGCAGCCAACCAGCAGAGCAATAAACAAGGTGGCAAAGGGCAGCAACAGCAACAAAAACAAGTCGGAGGCAAGCAAAACAACATGCCTTCGCCAAAGCAAGGCAACCCCAAGAAGAGCAAGAAGAAGGACTTTTCCAAGCAGGATGTCACCGATGAGGAGGTAGCCAAGCAGGTAAAAGACACACTTGCCCGCCTCACCCAGAAGCAACAAAAGAACGCAGTGAAGTACCGTCGCGAGAAGCGCGATGCCGAACACCGCAAGATGCAAGAACTGGAGGAAGAGGAAAACGCAGAGAGCAAAATACTGAAACTCACAGAGTTTGTGACCGCGAACGAATTGGCAACTATGATGAACATACCAGTAACGGATGTCATCAGTACTTGTATGTCAATCGGCATCATGGTGAGCATCAACCAACGCCTCGACGCAGAAACCATCAATCTTGTGGCAGAGGAGTTCGGATTCTCGACCAACTATGTGAGTTCGGAAGTGACCAATGCAGTGGAAGAGGAGGAAGACAAGGAAGAAGACCTTGTGCCACGTCCTCCAATCATCACCGTGATGGGTCATGTCGACCATGGTAAGACCTCTTTGCTCGACTATATCCGCAACACCAATGTGATTGCAGGTGAGGCTGGTGGTATCACTCAGCACATTGGAGCCTACAGCGTGAAGATGAAGAACGGCAAGAAAATCACGTTCCTCGACACCCCAGGCCACGAGGCATTCACAGCCATGCGCGCCCGTGGTGCCCAGGTGACCGATATCGCCATCATCATCATTGCCGCCGACGACGATGTGATGCCCCAGACCAAGGAAGCCATCAACCATGCAGTGGCAGCGAATGTACCTATGGTTTTCGCCATCAACAAGATAGACAAGCCAGGTGCCAACCCTGAGAAAATCAAGGAACAGCTCGCCAACATGAACTATCTGGTTGAGGACTGGGGTGGCAAGTACCAGAGCCAGGAGATTTCGGCTAAGAAAGGCATCGGAGTGGATGACCTGATGGAAAAGGTGTTGTTAGAGGCAGAGATGCTGGAGTTGAAGGCCAACCCCAACAGAAAGGCCACTGGTTCGGTGATAGAGTCGTCGCTGGACAAAGGCCGTGGCTACGTTGCCACTATCCTCGTTCAGAACGGCACGCTGAAGCAGGGTGATGTGGTTCTTGCAGGCACCCATTACGGAAAGGTCAAGGCGATGTTCAATGAGCGCGGCCAACGCATCCAGAAAGCAGGTCCCGCAGAACCGGCACTCATTCTCGGCCTTAATGGCGCTCCAACGGCAGGCGACACATTCCATGTGATGGAAACAGAGCAGGAAGCAAGGGAAATCACGAGCAAGCGCGAGCAGTTGCAACGCGAGCAGGGCATCCGTACCCAAGTGATGCTTACGCTTGACGAGGTTGGACGCCGCATCGCCCTGGGTAGTTTCCAGGAACTCAACATCATTGTCAAGGGAGACGTGGATGGTTCTATCGAGGCCCTTAGCGACTCCCTCATCAAACTCTCCACAGAGCATATCCAGGTGAATGTGATTCACAAGGCCGTTGGACAAATCAGCGAAAGCGATGTGTCGCTGGCAGAGGCTTCCAATGCCATCATCATCGGATTCCAGGTACGTCCATCTGCTTCAGCCCGCCACTTGGCAGAGCAGGAGGGTGTAGACATCCGCCTCTACTCGATTATCTACGATGCGATTGAGCAGGTGAAGGCCGCCATGGAGGGAATGCTCGCCCCGATTATCAAGGAAGAGGACACAGGAACAGCCGAGGTACGCCAGGTATACAAGATTTCGAAGGTAGGCACAGTTGCCGGTGCTTTCGTGCTGAACGGCAAAATCCACCGCTCCGACAAAATCCGCGTCATCCGCGACGGTATTGTGGTTCATACAGGTGAGATTAACGCTCTTAAGCGCTTCAAGGACGATGTCAAGGAGGTTTCAACCAACTTCGACTGCGGTATTTCCATAGTCAACTACAACGACATCCGCGAGGGCGACATCCTGGAGGCCTACACGGAGATAGAGGTGAAGCAGAAACTGTAAGTTTAGAGGCAGTCATGCTGACAACAGTCGATACGGTGGTATGTTCCCTGTATCGTCTGTTCATCCAATTCAACCATTACGCAAACAGAAAGAATCAACATGCTGAACGTGATATATGTGGTATGGGGCATCGCCGTCATACTGGGATTCTATCAGGGATTCTTCAAACAAGTAGCCAACCTCATAGGAATTGTTGCCGGTATCATACTGGCAACAATTTTCTATAGTCAGTTTGGTGAGAAAGTGGCAGAACTCACTGGCAGCACCGAAGAAGTTGGAGGGTGGATAGCGTTCATCCTCATCTCGGTCATCGTTCCAGTGGCTTTGGGACTACTTGCCAGCCTGCTGACCAAGTTGTTCCAGAAAATGCACCTTGGTTTTGTCAACCGCCTTGCCGGTGCAGTCCTGGCTTTGGTCATCTACACCATTCTCATGGGTTTCGCTTTCAATGTGATGGACTTCATCAACAGCGGGGCGGGATTCCACTCGGAAAAACTGAAGGAAAGACCTGAATTGTATTACCAGATCAAACAAGGCACCCAGCGTTTCATCCCGGATGCCATCATCGTAAGCGATTCGCTGGAGGAAGCAAGGGCACGAGCCGATGGTGACACCACTTGCATCCACCACGGACTTGCCGACAAGTTCAGGACTATACTGGGAGGAGACAACGACTGATGAATGAACCTGATGACAAAAAGACAAACCAGTATGTGAAGGCGGTTGCTGGGGAGAAGTACAAGTACGGCTTCAGCACCGACATCCACACTGAGATTATAGAGAAGGGACTCAACGAACAAACCATACGCACCATCTCCTCGAAGAAAGAAGAACCAGAATGGCTTCTTCAGTTCCGTCTGGATGCCTTCCGCTACTGGCAGACGATGGAACAGCCCTCTTGGGGACACCTGAAGATGCCAGAGATAGACTACCAGGGGATATCCTACTATGCAGACCCCACGGCCAAGAACAAAGGCACCGAAAGCAAGGAGATAGACCCAGAACTCCTCAAGACGTTCGACAAACTTGGCATCCCATTGGAGGAACGTCTTGCACTTAGTGGCACCGCAGTCGATGCTGTGATGGACTCTGTGTCTGTAAAGACTACGCAGAAAGACATTCTTGCTGAGAAGGGCATCATCTTCTGCTCGTTTGGTGAGGCAGTGAAAAATCACCCCGATTTGGTAAGGAAATACCTCGGTACGGTAGTTCCTCCAAAGGACAATTTCTTCGCCGCCCTCAACTCTGCTGTGTTCAGCGACGGTTCGTTTGTCTATATCCCCAAGAACACCCGATGCCCGATGGAACTGTCGACCTATTTCCGCATCAACGCGCGAATGACGGGACAGTTCGAACGCACGCTCATTGTCTGCGACGAAGGTTCCTACGTTTCATATTTGGAAGGTTGCACCGCCCCTATGCGCGACGAGAACCAACTGCATGCCGCCATTGTGGAAATTGTGGTGATGGACAATGCTGAGGTAAAGTACAGCACGGTTCAGAACTGGTTTCCTGGCGACGAGAACGGACAAGGTGGCGTACTCAACTTAGTGACCAAACGAGGACATCTTCGTGGTGTGAACAGTAAACTCTCGTGGACACAGGTGGAGACAGGCTCCGCCATCACCTGGAAGTACCCGAGTTGTGTGCTAAGCGGTGACGGTTCTCAAGCAGAGTTCTACTCTGTTGCCCTGACCAACCACTACCAACAAGCCGACACGGGCACCAAGATGATACACATAGGGAAGAACACGAAGAGCACGATTATCAGCAAAGGCATCTCTGCAGGCAAGAGCCAGAATTCCTACAGAGGTTTGGTCCGTGTCAGTCCGAATGCCGATGGTGCCCGTAACTACAGTTCATGCGACTCCCTGCTTCTGGGCAGTGAATGTGGCGCTCACACCTTCCCTTATATGGACGTGAAGAACAACAACGCCATTGTGGAGCATGAAGCCACCACATCGAAGATCTCGGAAGACCAACTCTTCTACTGCAATCAGCGTGGCATCTCGACCGAAGAGGCTGTGGGCCTGATTGTCAACGGTTATGCAAAGGATGTCATCAACAAACTGCCCATGGAGTTCGCCGTTGAAGCGCAGAAACTGCTTGCCGTGAATCTGGAAGGAAGCGTTGGGTAGTCTCCTATTCAAAAATGTGAACAGGCCGCAAATACGTGAATTGCAGTCTCATCCATATTATTATATATTTGGTTCAATATCGGATATTTACAATATTCAATTATGTTAGAAATCAAGAATCTTCATGCCAGTGTGGGAGGCAAGGAAATCCTCAAGGGAGTGGACCTCATCATCAATGACGGTGAGATACACGCATTGATGGGTACCAATGGCGCAGGCAAGAGCACACTGAGCAACATCATAGTGGGACATCCCGCCTACGAAGTTACAGAGGGCAGCATCACCTTCAACGGACAAGACCTGCTCGCCATGAAACCCGAGGAACGCGCCCATGCAGGCATCTTCCTCTCGTTCCAGCAACCCATTGAGATTCCTGGGGTGAGCATGACCAACTTCCTGCGCACCGCTGTCAACGAACGACGCAAATACTTAGGTCTTGACCCCCTCAAATCGACCGACTTCCTCAAGCAGATGCGCGAGAAGCGCAAACTGGTGGAACTGGATTCCAAACTGGTCAACCGTTCTGTGAACGAGGGTTTCAGCGGTGGAGAGAAAAAGCGCAACGAGATTTTCCAGATGGCGATGCTCGAACCCACATTCTGCATCCTCGACGAGACTGATTCTGGTCTGGATGTTGATGCACTCCGCATTGTGGCAGAGGGTTTCAATAAACTCAAGACAGAGCAGACCAGTGCCATCATCATCACCCACTACCAGCGTCTGCTCGACTATATACGCCCCGACAAAGTTCATGTGTTGCTCAACGGACGCATCGTGAAGACAGGCGACGCTGAACTCGCCAAGACGATAGAAGACAAGGGATTCGACTGGATAAAGGACGAGGCAGAAAACTGACAGAGACATGACCCACAGCGAACAGCAATACATCGACCTGTACAACAACTACAGCGAGGTAATCAAAGCCCACAGCGCAGCCGTGCTCAATGGCCCTCGTGACGCGGCTTTCCGCCATTTCGCGTCAATGGGACTCCCAACAATGAAGAAAGAGGAGTACAAATACACGGACGTGCAGAAAGCATTCTCGCCCGACTATGGCCTCAACTTCAAACGGATAGAAATACCCACCGACCCCTTCGAGGTGTTCAGGTGCAATGTACCCAACCTGAGTACCTTGCTCTACTTCGTGGTCAACGACCTCTGCTATAAGGACAATCCCCATCTGAAGGACGACAACGGTATTTTCCTGGGATCCATCAAACAAGCCCCCGAAGAGGTAAAGCAGACCTTCTGCGGGCTTTACACCCGGAATGCCGACACGGCAACCGATGCCGTCACTGCACTCAATACGGCGCTGGCACAAGATGCCTTTATGGTCTATGTACCACGCAATAGACAGTTGAACAAGACATTGCAGGTCATCAATCTGCTCCACTCCAAAACCGACCTGATGGTCAACAGAAGGGTTATGGTGGTGCTGGAGGAAGGTGCTGACGCCACTCTGCTCTTCTGCGACCATGCCATGGACAGTGTCAGGTTCCTGGCCACACAGGTAACGGAAATCTATTGTTCAGACAACAGCCGGCTCGACATGTACGAACTGGAGGAGAACCACATCCTCTGTACCCGTTTCTCCAACACATACGTCAGTGTAGGTTCCGACTGCACGGTGAGCCTCAACAACATCACTCTTTACAATGGTACGACACGTAACACCATAAGGGTAAGGCTTGAAGGTGAACACAGCGAGGTAACACTCAATGGCTGCGTCATTGCCGACAAGAACCAGAAAGTGGACAACAACACACTGATAGAGCATCTTGTACCCCACTGCACGAGCAACGAACTCTACAGATATGTCATAGACGACAGCGCAGTAGGTGCTTTCGCTGGTCGGATACTGGTTCATCCAGGTGCTCAGAAAACCGTGTCGCAAGAGACCAACGCCAACCTGTGTGCCACCAAAGAGGCGAGGATGTATTCCCAGCCCATGCTGGAGATTTACGCCGACGACGTGAAATGCTCACATGGTTCCACCGTAGGAGTACTCGACGAGAATGCGCTCTTCTATATGCAACAACGCGGAATACCATCCGATGAGGCAAGAATGCTATTGAAGTTCGCCTTTATCAGTCAAGTCTGCGAGAAAATCAAACTCGAGCCATTGCGTGAGAGGCTCAATTATTTGGTCAACAAGCGTTTCAGAGGCCAACTCAGCAAATGTACCGGTTGCTCGCTATGTAAATAGGATTCAGATTTCCGGCATTAGGTTTTAAGGGGCCATCTGCTAAAGTGTTAGAGACAGCGTCTTTATCAACACAAGATATTATCATACATAAAAGACCTGAGTAAAGATTAACGAAATGCTCAATGTAGAGAACATACGGAAGGACTTCCCGATACTCAACTTGTCGGTCTATGGCAAGCCTTTGGTGTATCTTGACAACGGTGCAACCACTCAGAAGCCCCGTGTGGTGGTTGATGCCATCACCAACGAGTACTACAACGTCAACGCCAACGTTCACCGTGGCGTGCATTTTCTGTCGCAGAAAGCCACAGAACTGCATGAGCAAGCACGTGAGACCATTCGCGCCTTCATCCATGCCAAATCCACCAGCGAGATAGTTTTCACCCGTGGGACCACCGAGAGCATCAATTTGGTGGCATCATGCTTCAGCGAATCGTGCATGAAAGAGGGTGACGAGGTGATACTCTCATCCATGGAGCACCACTCCAACATCGTGCCTTGGCAGATGGTGGCAAACCGAAAGGGTATCCGTATCAAAGTGATTCCCATCAACGACCAAGGTGAGTTGCTGGTTGAGGATTACAAAAAACTCTTCACCGAACGCACCCGAATTGTTAGCGTCACCCATGTATCCAACGTCCTCGGCACCGTTAATCCTGTGAAGGAGATTATCCGCATAGCCCATGACCACGGCGTTCCAGTCCTTATCGACGGAGCGCAGTCAGCACCACATATACCTATTGATGTAGAGGAACTCGACTGCGACTTCTTCGCTTTCAGCGGTCATAAGATTTATGGTCCAACGGGAATCGGCGTTCTTTATGGCAAGGAATCATGGCTCGACCGCCTTCCACCTTATCAAGGCGGTGGGGAAATGATACAACACGTCAGTTTCGAGAAAACCACATACAATGAACTGCCCTACAAATTCGAGGCAGGCACTCCGGATTATGTAGGTTCCCATGCCTTGGCTGTTGCAATAGACTATTTGTCGGCTTTGGGGATGGAGAACATCCATGAGTATGAGCGCAGTCTCACCGATTATGCCATGAAACAGTTGCAACAGATAGAGGGGATGCGTATCTACGGCACCGCCAAAGACAAGGACGCAGTGATTTCGTTTCTTTTGGGTGATATCCACCACCTCGATATGGGAACATTGCTCGACCGCTTGGGCATCGCAGTTCGTACAGGCCACCATTGCGCCGAGCCGCTGATGCATCGTCTTGGCATCGAAGGCACAGTTCGTGCTTCCCTTTCTTTCTACAACACCCGTGAAGAAATCGATTCACTCGCCTCAGCCATCAAGCGCCTCAAACAGATGTTCTGACAGTGACTTTTCCACAGCATCTTCCATAGCATCAATTATATCGTAAAAATTTATAAGACAAAAATATGAAACCATCCATTCCAAAAGGCACGCGCGACTTCTCACCCATTGAGATGGCCAAGCGCAACTATATATTCAACACCATCCGTGAGGTTTATGCTCTTTACGGTTTTCAGCAAATAGAGACACCAGCCATGGAGAACCTCTCCACCCTTATGGGCAAGTATGGTGAGGAAGGTGACAAATTGCTCTTCAAGATACAGAATTCAGGTGACTACTTCAAAGGTCTCACAGATGAGGAACTGCTGAGCCGAAATGCCAACAAACTGGCCAGCAAGTTCTGCGAGAAAGGCCTCCGCTACGACCTGACAGTTCCTTTTGCCCGTTATGTGGTACAGCACCGTGAAGAGATAACCCTGCCATTCAAGCGTTACCAAATCCAACCTGTATGGCGTGCTGACCGTCCTCAAAAAGGGCGTTATCGTGAGTTCTACCAGTGCGACGCCGATGTGGTAGGCAGCGAGTCGTTGCTCAACGAAGTGGAGTTGATGCAGATTATCGACACCGTGTTCACTCGCTTCGGAGTACGTGTTTGCATCAAAATCAATAACCGGAAAATACTCAGCGGCATCGCTGAAGTCATCGGGCAAGCCGACAAGATAGTGGATATCACTGTTGCTATCGACAAACTCGACAAGATAGGCCTCGACAATGTCAATGCCGAACTGTCCGAGGACGGCATCCCAGCCGAAGCCATTGAGAAACTCCAGCCCATCATCCTGCTCAAAGGCACCAACAACGAGAAGCTGCAAACGATCAAAACGATTCTCAAAGACTCAGAAACAGGAGTCAAGGGAGTGGAGGAATGTGAGTATATCCTCAACACTCTTAGCCAGCTCAATCTCAACAACGAGGTGGAACTGGACCTGACGCTTGCCCGTGGTCTCAACTACTATACAGGAGCCATCTTCGAGGTGAAAGCACTCGATGTGGAGATAGGCAGCATTACGGGTGGTGGACGATATGACAACCTCACAGGCATCTTCGGTATGCCCGGCATTTCTGGCGTAGGAATATCTTTTGGCGCCGACCGTATCTTCGACGTGCTCAACCAACTGAATCTCTATCCTAAAGAGGCAGTGACCACGACCAAGGTGATGTTCACCAACTTCGGTGAGGCAGAACTGGCTTATTCACTGCCCATCATAGCCCAAGTCAGGGCTGCAGGCATCAGTGCTGAAGTTTTCCCCGCATCAGTGAAGATGAAAAAGCAGATGAACTATGCCAACGACAAGCATGTGGCCTACGTGGCCATCGTTGGCGAGAGCGAGATGAGCGAGGGCAAAATCACCCTCAAGGACATGACCACAGGCGAACAGTCGATGGTCACTACTGAAGAACTCATTGAGAAAATCAAATAACTCTCACATTATGACGCGACGAGTTGCTTAGATTGCCAATCGTAAGCATTTTAGTCGTAGCCAATGCTGAATGGTCAATGGTTAATGGTCAATAGTTAATGGTTAATGTTCAATAATAATCAATGGTAGAAATCCAAAACACACTTGTGTCGCTCGACATCTTCCAAGTGCAGTTCTGCTGCGACCTGGAAGCGTGCAAGGGTGCTTGTTGCATTGAGGGTGATGCTGGTGCCCCCGTCAACCTTGACGAAGTAGCGGGACTGGAAGATGCGGCCTCCATTGTGTGGGACGAACTGAGCCGTAAGGCACAACGAGTTATCAAGAAGGAAGGCGTGGTTTATCCTGATGCATGGGGTGAATTGGTGACAAGCATCGTTGATGGCAAGGACTGTGTTTTCACTTGCCATCACAATGGTTGTTGTTTCTGCGCCATTGACAAGGCATACCGAGAAGGGAGATTGAAGCATAACAAACCCATCTCTTGCCATCTCTATCCCATACGCCTCAAGAAAATGGGTGACTACACCGCACTCAATTATCATCAGTGGAGTATCTGCCGTCCAGCCCTGGCTCTGGGGGAAAAACTCAACCTGCCCCTTTACAAGTTCCTCAAGGAACCCCTCATCCGCGCTTTTGGACAGTCCTGGTACGACGAACTTGAACTCACTGCGACTGAGCTCAAGAAGCAAGGATATATCAAATGACAAGAATAAGTGCCATAAGGCATCCAACGGACATCGTTCAATCAATTCAAGCCTGTAGCAGATGCTTCAGGCTTTTTTGCACTTTATCAATAGCCGTTCTCCTTTTACAGTAGTGGCGAAAAGATAATCAGAGCCACCATCCTGCAGATTCAGTCTCTTGCGCAGTTCGGCCACATTAGAGGGAAAATTGCGAACTGTGAGATTGCATTGTCTCATATCCGCAAGGAAAGACTTCAATGACTTTTTAGAAAAAGACGTCGCATCCACTACCTTGAACTTTCGGCCAGGAAAACCATCGATTAAATGGTCAGAAGTATATAAATGAGTGTTGGTATCCAACTGAAGAACTTGATAGGAATGAGTCAGCGACTTGTAGCCACCAGCCTTCATCACAGCAGCATTAGGTTCATACAGGTATTCACCCAATCCGTCGGCCAACAAAAAAGTTGAGGACTGTTCTTCAGCGGGATTATAGGAGAACACCTCATCCTCACCGTTCATCCTGATATTCACAGTATTCATGCGCATGGGTACAAGATTGTCCCAACCATTACCTTGCATGACCATCAGCACTTCCTTGCACTCGCCATCGACAGCCACCACATGTACCTCAACCACCTGTCGCAACTGAGCCAAAGCCGCCTTGATATCAATCATGGGAGATAGTTTGGCCATGAGGTAATCGCACTTAGTGAGCAAATCGTCGAGTATCATTGTGATGTCTGGTGTGCAGTCGTTCAGTCCTACCACCTTGCGTCCTGTGTCATCCCTTCTTGCCGGGTCGATGAAAACCATGTCCTGGTGAGGCAAAGAGGAGATGAAATCCTCACAACAACCTTGCTTGACCTCAAAACCGCGGATTCCGAGTAAAGTGAGGTTATGGCGTGCGATATCACAGAGTTGCTTTTGGCTGTCGATATATAGATAATGGTTGAAATGACGGGCAATTGTGGAGCCATCCACCGCCAACCCACCCGTGAGGTCAGCGAGACGCTCATGTCTGTGAGCGCAGATTCTGCGGGCAATTTTGAGTTTGTAGTTGGCTGTGGCTTCCGATGAGCATTGCTCCAGGGAAATCTTCTCTGGATAGATGATACCCTCTGTCGAAGCCCATGAGGGCAATTTCTCGCAAGCCTTCTGCCATCCGCTAATCTGCACCAATGCCCTTCGCATGTCCACATCGGGATAACGGCTTGCCTCCAAGGCAAGTTGCCTCACATCGTCGTGGCGGTGTAAGGCAATGAACTGTTGTAATGAAACGGGTAGCATGGAATCCATAGGTCATCCATTATTATAGTTTACAGACAAGGCCGATGTTCAGTTCATAACTACGTCCGTTCACCGTGGGATAATCCCTGTAATTGGTGTGGCGGTAGTGGAGAACCCCTTCGAACTTGAGGTTGAAACCTTTGATAAACTCAGTGATGACATAGAGTCGGTTCACGACAATGCTGCTCTGTCCCGTATCGCCAGGAGTAGATACTCTCATACCATTATCTAACCTGAACCTGAGTTCTTCTGGATTGTATTTGCCGAAAGTGAAGAACCGTGCATAGTAAAAATCATCACCTATGGTCAAACGATTATACAGCGTTGTCTCGAAATCATTTCTCACGCTGAAACCGTGACTGAAATTATAGGAACGGCACGGATAATAGTCAGAACGCTGACCGCCAAGTATCACTCCTGCCACTATCAAGTCGTTGTTGAGCCGCAGATGCTTGTAGTCGTACTCAGAATAAGCACCTCCCCCCACACTCACGGCTTCTGAGATTACGGGGAAGTCGCTCACGTTCTGGTTGAAGTCACGTTGGGTGGAAAGAGGACCGGCATGTGTGCCATTATCGTCACCTGTGGGATAGGTTTCCACATATTTGAGCAGTTGGTAAAGCCCCAGGTCGAATTTCCAGAACTCGTTCTTGGAATGTAACAGGATGTTGGCCAGTCTTCCTCGAATGTCGAAGTCACCCACCGTCGATTGCTTGGACGAGAAGTTGAATAGCATCTTGATTTTGAACCAGTCGAAAGGGTCATGACCCGAGTTGTCGAAACGGTCGTTGTAGGTCATGTCGAAGTAGATGTAGGGTACATTCATGCCGTTCCTGAAACGACTCTGGGACGAAACATACCTACAACCTGTACCTAAGCGGATGTCAACAGGGACATCAGGTTCTTCTTTGCCACGCGATGTACTCCTTCGCCACCACTGACCGCGCACCAAGCGCTTCACACCTCTGACAGGGTTGATCATGTTGCCAAACACCTCGCGTACCATTCTCTCGACCCCCCAAGCAGTTTCGTCGAGTATCAGGTCAGATACACGGTGACAAACCTCCCCCAACATCACACCGCCTATACCAGTGGACAGCACATCGTTGACAGCAGGCTCGTTGGTCTCACAGAAAAACTCCCAGCTCAAACTGCCTGCTACAGGAAAAGGGATGCTCTGCCAGAAGGTCAGGCCATTTTCTCGGGCAGTGTTGTAAAACATGCTGCCATGGAAAGGATGAGAGAACTGGTTGCCCGAGAAACTGTCGTTGTCCCAGACCAATCCTGTATGGAAATTATGCTCCAGCACATTCTTGCTGATGCGTGCATAGTCTCGGTTCTGAATATAATAGTCCCAACCAAGCACCAAAGCGTTAAGACCGAAGTTCTCTGCCACTGCAAGCAAGGGACGTGGTTTCAATACCACCACCGTGTCATGTTCTTGCACCAACGTACTGCCATACTTTTTCCTGCTGTACTGCTTGAGCATTGACGAGAGCGTAGTAGGAAGTACCACCGAATCTTTCCGCAAAGAATCTCTTGGATTGAGTATATTGGGATGATTGGTCGGAATTGTCAGATTGGTCGGACAAGTCGGACTGGATTGATTCATCGAATCTGTTTGCTCTACTGTTGGTTCATCTATGGGAACAACAATGCCTTTTCCCTTACAAAACAGAGAAAACAAAAACAAAACTGTGCATAGAAGGCATTTGAAATGCATAGGTGAAACTGTAGGGTTCCGCTTGAAAACTATTCTAATTCAAAAAGTTTTGCAAATTTAACAATCATTTATCAAATAAGCAATTTTTCTGCCCACGAATTGATGGTAAAATGTTTCCTAACAAATGTTAAAACCAAGGAAATTTATACAGAAATGAAGTCTTTGTGCATATTTAGGGTAATTTAAGGTCTATATTTGCATATATATA
This sequence comes from uncultured Bacteroidales bacterium, assembly GCA_902773225.1. Lineage (GTDB taxonomy): Bacteria > Bacteroidota > Bacteroidia > Bacteroidales > Bacteroidaceae > RUG11857. The sequence goes on along the minus strand of CACYEC010000553.1, from coordinate 1,416 downwards.
CATGTTGTTATACAAAAATGTTTTAGGGGTATGACATTTGGAAACATGGAGATTGAAGGGAGCCGCCATGGTAACTGTGTGGAGTGATTTATACGATTGAGTATTCAAAGGAGGCTGATAAGGTGCTACGCAAGTGGAAGAAATCTAATCCGAATCTCTTCAAGAAAGCGACGAAGATATTGATGGACATCATGCAACATCCACGCACAGGATTAGGACATCCTGAAGCGCAAGACTGGTGATATTTCTACTTGGGAAACTGGATGGTGAAGCGGGTGAGATGGTCTTCCGGGTCTGTGAGCAGACTGAAGGTGCAATGATGCGAAGTAAGGATATCACGGATAAGCAGAAGGCCGAGACCTTGCCCCTGGGGTTTGGTGGAGAAGAAAGGTGTAAAGAGATTCTGGGCCACTTCAGGCGGGATGCCGTGTCCATTGTCGGCAATGACCAATTGCGACGGCGATGTCGTGACGGTGATAAGCCCTCGTGCGTCTCCTATGCTCTCTACAGCGTTTTTCACGATGTTGATGAGAACCTGCTGGAACAAAACCGTGTCCAGACGAACAGGTGTCGCTTCATCGGTGAGATGGAAGTCGATATGGACGTGAGCCTGCGTGCACAGATTCTCGAGGAATGGACGGCAAGCCTCCACCTCCTCACTGAGGTCACAGAGTTGCAGTTGCGGCTGCGGAATCTTGACCACTTCGGCGAAGCGGGTGACGAAAGCGGAGAGGGCGGTGAGTCGTTCTGCCTCATCACCAGAGAGGCTGCCAATGATTCCCGCCACACTGTTGTTCACCTCATGGGCTATCATGCGTATGACGCGCTCGTATGCCGCTTTCTCAGCGAGACGCACTTCGGATGTGAGCGATTCGATGAGGAAGAAAGGATGCTGGAAACCACGGTCAGGGAACGCCAGGTGGCTGATACGGAAGAGTTGGGGTTCGCCGGGGATGCGGACGGTGGTCGTCTCGCCAAGGGACAGGGTGTGTAGGTTTTCTTTCATACTGGGCGACAACATCGTTTGGGCAGCGGGATTCATGGTGGTGATGTTTCCATCCAGGTCGCATTGGATGACACCCATCGGCGAGGCCTTGATGAGAAGGTTGAGGAAGGTGTATTGTTCTTCGAGTCTGAGGTGTTCGTTGCGCAAGCGGTTCAGCAGGTCGTTGAACGTGCGGACAATGATGTCGGTCTCATGCTGTCCCGAAGGTGCGAGCCGCGTGGTCAGGTCGAGATCCTTCACCAGTTCCATGCCACCAATCAGTGTGTCGTACGGGCGGATGGTCTTGCGGTAGAAATACCAAAGATAGGCGAGCAGAAGGACGACAAACCCCTCGGTCACATAGAACAGCACAGGATTGCTTCGAAACGTGCCGAAGAGCGCTACGCCCGCTATCAGGACGATGCCCACAG
>CACYEC010000552.1 GCA_902773225.1 uncultured Bacteroidales bacterium | reverse complement strand
GGGAACTCCCAATTCCGCATATGTAGCGCCCCAACTCGACTACATGATTTGCAAGATACCTCGTTGGGACCTCACAAAATTCGTTGGCGTGAGCCGTCAGATTGGCTCTTCCATGAAGTCGGTGGGTGAGATTATGTCAATCGGCCGTTCGTTCGAAGAGATGATTCAGAAAGGCCTACGAATGATAGGGCAGGGCATGCACGGATTTGTGGGCAACGACCACACTCGCTTTGACAACCTCGATGAGGAATTGAGCAACCCCACCGACCTTCGCATCTTCGCCATCGCCCAGGCATTGGAAGAGGGTTACAGCGTGGAGCGTATAGAAGAACTCACTAAGATTGACCGCTGGTTTATCGAGCGTCTCAACAATATCGTGGTTTTGAAGGACAAGTTGATAGCGATGAACAGCCTTGAGGAAATCAGCGCCGACTTCATGCGCGAGGTCAAGGCAGCAGGTTTCTCCGACTTCCAGATTGCCCGTTTCGTGCTGAAGGACGAGCAGAACATGGAGAAAGCCAACCTGAAGGTTCGCGAATACCGCAAGCAACTGGAGGTGCTTCCAGCCGTGAAGCGCATCAACACCGTTGCCAGCGAGCATCCCGAACTCACCAACTACCTCTACATGACTTATGCGGTGACAGGTCACGACATACCCTACTATAAGAACGACAAGTCGGTAGTGGTACTTGGTTCAGGCGCTTACCGCATCGGTTCTTCCGTGGAATTCGACTGGTGCTCAGTCAATGCCATCAACACAGCAAGGAAACTGGGCTACAAGTCCATCATGATTAACTACAATCCCGAGACCGTGTCCACCGACTATGACATGTGCGACCGCCTCTATTTCGACGAACTCACGATGGAGCGTGTGCTTGACGTGATTGAATTGGAGCAACCACGTGGTGTGATTGTCTCGATGGGTGGACAAATCCCCAACAACCTGGCTCTGAAACTCTATCGCCAGGGTGTGCCAGTGCTTGGCACCTCTCCCGTGGATATCGACCGTGCTGAGAACCGCGACAAATTCTCAGCCATGCTCGACAAACTCGGCATAGACCAGCCCGCATGGCAGGCTCTGACGTCAATGGACGATATCCTTGGATTTGTGAAGAAAGTGGGTTATCCCGTGCTGGTTCGTCCATCCTACGTCCTCTCGGGTGCAGCCATGAACGTGTGCTACGACGACGAGGAACTCGCGCGTTTCCTTGAGATGGCCACCGAGGTGAGCAAGGACTACCCAGTTGTGGTTTCCAAGTTCATGCAAGACACCAAGGAGATAGAGTTCGACGCAGTAGCCGACCACGGCAAGATTGTTGAGTACGCCATCTCCGAGCATATCGAGTATGCTGGTGTGCACTCCGGTGACGCCACCATGGTGTTCCCCGCCCAGCACATCTATTTCTCCACCATCCGCCAGATTAAGAAAATCTCCCGCAAGATAGCCCAGGAACTCAACATCTCAGGTCCATTCAACATCCAGTATCTGGCCAAAGACCGCCAGGTGAAAGTCATCGAGTGCAACCTCCGTGCCTCCCGTTCCTTCCCATTCGTGAGCAAGGTGCTGAAACGCAACTTCATCGAGACCGCCACGAAGATTATGCTCGATGCGCCATACGAACTGGCCGACAAGAGCGAGTTTGATATTGACCGTATCGGTGTGAAGGCATCGCAGTTCTCCTTCGCGCGTCTTCAGAACGCAGACCCCGTGTTAGGTGTGGATATGTCATCCACAGGCGAGGTGGGATGTCTGGGCGATGACTTCAATGAAGCTCTCATCAACGCCTTGATAGCCACAGGCTACACGTTGCCTAAGAAGTCGATACTGATTTCATCGGGCGGTGTGAAAGGCAAGGTTGATATGCTGGAGCCATGCCGTATGCTCCAGGACAAAGGCTATGACATCTATGCCACAGAAGGCACCGCCAAGTTCCTCAACGACAACGGTGTGAAGGCAGTGGCCGTGGCTTGGCCAGACGAGGAAGGCGAGAACAACGTGATGAACATGATTGCCGAGCATAAGTTTGACCTGATTGTCAATGTGCCGAAGAACCACTCCAAGCGCGAACTCACCAACGGTTACCGCATACGTCGTGGCGCAACCGACCACAACATTCCTCTGATGACCAATGTCCGCCTTGCCAAGGCTTTCATCGAGGCCTTCTGCACCCTATCGCTTGAAGATGTCAAGATAAAGAGTTGGCAGGAATATAACTCATAGCCCTCACGGGCGATGAAAGAACACACGGGGTGCGTCGGCTTATGGCGCACCCGTGTGCTTTAAGAATTACCTGACCAGTCAGACCATTCCGGCGAGTCTGGTCATTCCGATTTCAAAGAACCCAAAAATCCATATAGGCATGGAAGTAATCAAAACCAATATTGAAGGTGTGGTTATCATCGAACCTCGGGTGTTTGCCGATTCAAGAGGCTATTTCTTCGAGTCGTACAGCCAGCGGGAATTCAACGCTAAGGTACGCGAGATAGAATTCATCCAAGACAATGAGAGCCGTTCCACCTACGGTGTGCTCCGTGGGCTCCATTTCCAGAAGGGCGAGCATGCCCAGAGCAAACTGGTGAGAGTGGTGAGGGGCCGTGTCCTCGACGTGGCAGTTGATATCCGCAAAGGGTCGCCCACATTCGGTCGTCATGTAGCGGTGGAACTCACAGAAGACAACCACCGCCAGTTCTTCATTCCCCGTGGTTTTGCCCATGGTTTCAGTGTGCTGAGCGATGTTGCCGTTTTCCAATACAAATGCGACAACTTCTATTGCCCTGAGAGCGAGGGTGCCATAGCCTGGAACGACCCCGCCCTTGCCATCGACTGGCGTATCCCTGCAGACAAGGCAGTGCTTTCTGCCAAGGATGCCAATCATCCCCTGCTGCAGGATTCGCCTTATCTCTTCGACTATCATGTCGATTTATACCAGCGTTGACACCCTTTTTTTGAATACTAACCCTGGAAATCTGCCTCACAATAGGCAGACCCGTTGAAAATCTTTTGACAATGAGTAAGACATACGACTATCTGATAGTTGGTTCCGGGCTCTTCGGCGCCACCATTGCCTATCGTCTGAAACAGGCAGGCAAGACTTGCCTTGTCATCGACAAGCGCCCTCATGCGGGTGGCAATGTCTATTGCGAGAATGTGGGTGGCGTGCATGTGCACAAGTATGGAGCCCATATCTTCCACACCAATGACGACGAGGTGTGGCGTTTTGTCACCAGTCTGGTGGAGTTCAACCGCTATACCAACTCTCCCGTCGCCAACTACCACGGCAAACTCTACAACTTGCCCTTCAACATGAACACCTTCTATCAGATGTGGGGCGTAATCACTCCAGAGCAGGCCATGTCCAAGATAGAGGAACAGAAGAAGGATGCGGTGGAGAAACTCAGGCGCGAAGGGGCGACAGAGGCACGCAACCTGGAGGAACAGGCGCAGATACTCATTGGCAAGGACATCTACGAGCGACTCATCAAAGGCTATACCGAGAAGCAATGGGGCAGGAAGTGCACCGAGTTGCCCGCTTTCATCATCCGCCGTCTGCCCGTGCGGCTCACCTTCGACAACAACTACTTCAACGCCAAGTACCAGGGCATACCCTATGGTGGCTACAACATCCTTGTTGACCGTCTGCTCGAAGGAGTTGAGGTGAGGACAGGCGTTGACTTCACTACCGACCGCGGCGCTTTGCTGGATTTGGCCGACAAAGTGGTCTATACTGGTGCCATCGACGAGTATTTTGACTTCCAGTTCGGGAAATTGGAGTACCGAACAGTCAGGTTTGAGACAGAAGACCTCGACATACCCAACTACCAAGGCAACGCAGTGGTGAACTACACAGATGCAGAGACCCCTTTCACCCGCATCATCGAGCATAAGCACTTCGAGATGTTCGGACAGCAAGTCTATGACGTGCCCCACACGGTCATCAGCCGTGAGTTTTCTTCCGAATGGAAACCAGGCATGGAGCCCTACTACCCAGTGAACGATGAACGCAACAACACCCTCTATGCCAAGTACGCAGAACTGGCCTGTCGTCAGGACAATGTGTTCTTTGGAGGCAGGCTTGCCGAGTACAAATACTACGACATGGACCAGATTATCCTCCGTGCGTTGCAGGCTGATATATCTATTTCATAATTGATGGAACTTTTTTATGAACTCATACTGGTAGCGTTAGGTCAACGCCAGGCTTTGTCGAAAGCCTATTCTGCCGATGAATGGCAGGAGGCTTTCTCCATATC
>CACYEC010000551.1 GCA_902773225.1 uncultured Bacteroidales bacterium | reverse complement strand
TGCGTATAGTGCGCCTTCCACATCCTCGCCAAGGATAGCGTCTTCTTTTCCTATACCCCTGATTGTTAAATCGGTGTAGAAGTTGTTGGTAAGCAGCTCTCCAGTACTGGCGTGTTGAGATCCTACGATGGCACCTACTTGTTCCTTACATTCGCTTACTGTAATATTGCCAAAAAACAAACAATCCATTATATTTCTGTTAGAATAGCCGGCAATACCACCGATTTCTCTATATCCTACGACGTCGAGGTCTGCCATGTTGGTGCACCCCGCAATTGTTCCGCTATTCCAGCCCGCAATACCTCCAAGAATTTGATTCAAAGAATTATTCTCATGATACAGTTGAAGGGTGACATCCTCTGCCACATGACAGTTTTCTACAGTTCCATCGTTCTGACCTGCAATGCCGCCTGTTTGCCATCCACCGGTGATATGGCTGGAAGTCAAAGTGAGATTTTTCACTTCACCACTTGTTCCTATATAACCAAATACACCAACATATTGCTCAGAGGTATTAACCACAATACCACTGATGGTATGGGCTTTACCGTTGAAGAGGCCTTTGAATTTATTAGCAGAATTGCCTATAGGTGTGTAGTTGGATTCTCCCTCTGCCACAGGGATGAAAGTCAGGTCGTTCATCAGGAGGATGTTTTTACCTTCGTATGTCTGGCCAGAGGCCACACTGGCTGCCAGGTCGGTGAGGTCGGTAGTGGAGATGATGTAGTAGGGATTGTCTGTAGTGCCGTCGGGCTGATATGTGGTATAGTATTTGCCATTATAGTACAGACCATTCTCGTAGGGAGTGATTCCCACATAGTTGCCTTCTCCGTATGCTGTGCCCATCGAACCGATTCCACTGGGTTGGCTGGTGGAAGAACTGGCGAGTTCAGCTCCGCCTTCCACATCGGTGAAAACTCTAACCTTGCTATTGTCTATACCCACTCCCCTTACAGTTTTTGTTGTATAGTAATTGTTTGCCAACGTTGCGGAGTTATTGTCGTTTTCACCTGTGATGGCACCAAATCCTTCTTTTCCATTCACCGTGTTTCCGAGATAGAGACAATCTTTCACCAACAAACCATTGAAAGTGTAGCCAACAATACCTCCGATACGGTCGTACTTGGGCAGGTTGATGTTGGCAGCACAAGTACAGCCCTCGATATATCCGTAATTGAGTCCGACAATTCCTCCACATTCCGTATTCGATGATGATGTTTCCATGAAGACCACATCATCCTTCACATGACAGTTGCGAACAGTTCCTGAACTGTAGCCCACAATAGCTCCTGTATATCGAATGGCATTGATGGTTGCTTTGGAGACTGTGAGGTTGCAAACTTCGGCGTTCTTGGATATCTCTCCGAAAATGCCATTAGTTGTTGATAAATTCTCAGTAAGAGCAAATTGGCTGATGGTATGACCCTTACCATTGAAGACACCCGAGAATTGTTTGTATCCGTCATCGATGTATGTACCTATAGGGGTGAGAGAAGCACCTTTGAAATCCAGGTCTGTAGTCAATTCGAAATACACTCCTTCGTAGTTCGTGCCTAAGTTGACATCAGATGCAAGTTGAATGAAATCATCTTCAGATTCGATGAGATAGGGGCTGGTGGAGGTTCCTTCACCACTATAAGCCCACAAGCCCTGAGTGAAAGTCAAGGCTCCAAGAATAAGTAAATGTTTGAAATTCATTTTGTTTTGTGTATAATTTATTGTATTTTATTTCAAGCAGACTGGGTAATATTTCAGTTTCTTATTGAGACATTAATCAGTTTCTTATTGAGACATTAAATAGTGTTCTGCCAAAATTGACTGCAAAATTAGTATAATTTTGGCACATGGAGAAGAATATGGCGAAGAAATATAGTTCTTAACGTGAATTGAACGAAAAAAATAAATGATTAATCCCTTGGCCATTTATTTCGATAACAAACATGAATGACTATCAATTAAACACAAACTTTTCATGAATTAATACGTAAAAGACAAGCCCCAAAAGTGGAACTACCTCAAAAACCACGTTATTGAGGCAACTTATTTTTTAGGCTTTACTCAGAATAAAAAATTAGAATATTGACAATATAATCTTATCAACAATCTCGTCAAAGTATTTCTGCTTGATACTTCCGAGCTTGCGTATGACATCCCGATCTATGTAACCTGCAATAATCTGACATTTCACGACGCTATTCTTCGAAAAAGAATGTCCAACAATCATGTCGTCTGTCAGTGGATAAGAATATTGTGGATTGAGCCAATCGTTAGATGTAATAAGAACCAAATAAAACATGCCATCCTCGTCACTCTGCAACTGATCATTTGAAACAATTATAGCAGGATGAGGTTTATAAGTGCCATCGGGAAAGAGAAAACTAACTTCAACGATATCTTTTTGCTGATATTTCATAGGTAACGTGCGATGATTTTGGACATAGTCTGTCGAGAGTGGTTGAGCAATGCTTCTCTCATTTCACGGTGAGCCTCCACCTCCTCTGGGGTAGGCTCTATAACTGTCATTTCTTTTTGGACAAACAACCCTGTAGCCAAAAGTGCGGCAAGTTTGCGACGTGCCAAAGGGTTATTCTGATTAAATTCTAATGTTATGGTACACATAGAGCAATTGACAACATTTGGTTATAATGCAAAATTAAACAATTTTCTTATAACTCAAAAATGATTTTAAAAAAATATGCGGCGGAGAAATGTAACTACTCAACCATGTCCCTAGGGACACCTCTTAGTAACCGTGGGTGCATAGAGCGAAGCGCAATGCACCTACGGATCATGAGCGAGTGCAGAGACAAATGGTCAATGGTCAAAAATGCGATTGAGCGAGGGCAGAGCCGAACTTGTTCGGGCTATGCCGAGCGTGAGCATTTTATCTAATGCTCAACGTTTCGACGGTCTTGATGAGTTCGATGTTCAGTCGTTCGGGTATGCTGAGTTCGTCGAAGACATCGTCGTTGGATGGACGTGGCGAGAACCAAGGCTTGCTGCCGAAGTACTCAACGAGGTCGGGCGAAGACATCATGTAACCGTGTTTGGCGAGGATGGCGTTACGCATGACACGGAGGGTGGCTTTGTCCATCTTCCGGAAGAGTTTGTCGTTGAGGAGAACAGTGCTGGCATAGCCGAATCGGGGTTCAGTGTCCACCCATTCGAGGGTCTGTTCATCGCCAGTCCGCTTGAAAAAGCCATACTCGTCTTGTACCACTTCGTAGAGGGTAAGTCCTTCAAGTGTCTGCACGAATTCCCAAGTGCCATCAAGGTGGGTGTTTCCAGAAATTTTAACCACTCCTGTGACAGTTCCGTTGAAGGGGATATTCTCGAAAGTGGCACAAGCGACACCTTTTTTGTAGATGACCTCATTACCTATTTGTAGTTCGTCGCCGTATTTATCCACATAGTTGCCCATAATCTGCTGCATCCACTTACCCATAGCCACTTTCTCGCCCGAACCGAAAAAGGAGCCATCAAGCACCTCGTGCAGACGGTCTTTATTATCGTAGAGGCAAAGGAGTTTCCATCCTTTTTCATCGAATAACTTGGCCCGTGAGGTCTGGCTGAAGGGGTTGAATCCATCGGCTTTGGGATCGTCGCCTATCACGAACTCGTTCTTACTGTTTTTGTTTGGAGTGAGACGGAAAGCCAGTTCCTCTCCCTCGGCCGTCGCTGTAAAGGTAACAGTCTTGTCGGCATTGACCTTGGCCTCGTACTCTAAGTTGCTGATGTTCCACTTGGAACCGTTTTTGATGTCCTGCGCATGGGTTGTCAATGACGCGAGAACGCACATCAGTAGAAAAATCTTTTTCATAATTATTGTATTATTAGCGACTATATTGTTTGAGTGCAAAGTTAAGAAAAAAAATGAAAATGGAGGAGTTTTTTATGATATGATAATAAAAACTCACGTCACTAACATGTTTCAAAATGTTTCATTTTGTCATATCCATGAAACATTTTTGCATATAACATTGAATAAATATCCAATAATCAACCTAAAATCGCTACAATTTTGCATTAAATACTCTGTTTTGTATAAATATCCGTCAATTTAACATTTGTTATGAAACATTTGACAACACCACTTTTTCAATATCTGACCTCAACTTCCAAGGCAATAAACTATAAACTAAAAATATGAACCTGCCCCCATGGTTTCATGGTTTTTCACCCCTAAATCATCAATTCGCTTTACCAATATTTCTGCCTTCACCTCATTATTCATAACTTTGCAACATGAAGTGAGGCATGTTTTTTTATTACATTTTCGAAAGCAATGAATGATGGGGCACAAGGCTGGAGATGATGGGATAGAGGAAAAAAAGACGAATTATCTAAAAAAAACGTAAAAAAATTCATCAATCAAGAAAAAATCATTATATTTGCCAAATCGTTGAGAAAGACGATGAATGAATAGAAGCATTAACTTAATAATAAACGCCATATCATGAGGGAATTGAAAATAACCGAAAAGGCACGTCAGGTGATTAGAAGACTCTTCTCACGCAACAGTGTCACCGTACTGAAAACCGACCCTGAGTTGACAGAACTCTATGACAATTTCGCATTCGACAAACTTCTGGAACACACCACGGAGATATCCGAGGCGGAGCGCTGTGTGGTTCAACTGGTATCGACTCTTGGCAGCAAGGGTAACCATCAGTTCCAGACCATGGTCAACGTCTGCCTGAACGTAGGTGTGAAACCACGCGAGATTCGAGAGATTGTCTATCAGGCTTTCCCCTACATCGGTTTCTCAAAGATGCTCGACTTCATCCTCTTCCTCAACGATGAGTTCGAGAACAACAACATCAAGTTGCCTTTGGACGAGCAAGGCACCACCACCGAGGAAAACCGCACAGAGAAAGGTCGCGAGGTGCTTGAAACAGCTTTCGGCAAGGAGTTGATTGACGAGTTCAAGTCAAAGATTCCAGCCGGGCAGGAGCATATCTACGAGTTTATCGCCAACTACAGTTTCGGTGGTTTCTACACTCGCACAGGCCTGACCATGCAACAGCGTGAGCTCAACACATTCTGCCTCCTCTCGTCGATGGGTGGCGCACAGAAACTGATGGAGCTCCACGCACGCGCCAACAAGCACGTAGGCAACTCGAAGTCGAAGATGGTAGCCGCTGTCACTGCCATGATTCCTTATATTGGATTCCCACGCACACTACTCGCTCTCGACGCCATCAACAGCGCTTACGATGAGTAAGGGTTTTAGTGAATAAGGAATATTAATCAAAGATTTAAGGCTGCGGGCGCGACATGTCGCGCCCGCTTGTTTAGTTTTCAGCATTTAGGTACCCCACCCCCCCGCCGAGGGCTCCATCTACACTCCACTCCCATCTAAGGGGAGGGGTGGCCACAGGCCGGGGTGGGATACCTAAATACTATATAAAAAACTTTCTCCTTAAACGGGAGGGGATTTGGATTAGAATGCCCACTTGAGGGCGAGTGTCGGATTGATGAAGAATGAATCGTCGTTGTAGGTGTTGTAGATGAAGTTGTTGCTGATTTCCACCTCAGTGCCGATGCTGAGGTGCTGGTTCTTGAAGTTGTACCAGAGTTGCGGTTCGGACAGTAGGACGAGTTGTCCGTGTCCGAAGGCGTTCTCGCCTCTCCAGAGGTCGATGAATCCAGCGAACGTCATCGCCTTGTTGGCGAAAGTGGTACTCCAAACCCCTGTGAGTTGCACACTGGCGTAAGCGCGTGTGGTGTCGTAACTCTTGAAGAACTGCTTGTACATCAACTGCACGCTGTAAGTTGTAGAGAAGTCAGCGTTGTGTCCGTTCCAAGCACCACCGACCAAAGCCGCCTGTTGGAAAGAGCCGAAGCGGTTGAGTCCGCCATCGTACTCGACATGAGCGGCGAAAGGCGACTGCTTGCCGAGGTTGAACTCACGAGAAATCTCGGTGTATGCACCTTCCGTGAACTTACGGCTGAAATCCACATCAACGAAGTAGTACCATGAACCCCACTGGTCTGCCTTGAACTGCTCCAAAGTCATTGTCACACTCTGTCGACCTCCTTCCTGATCAGGATAGAGGAGACGTCCGAAATCGTAATGCACCTGCACATTCTGTGCGCTCACTGCCATTGAGAAAACAGCCATGAGACTGAACAATAAACTTTTTTTCATCTTCTTTTTCTTTATTTTGGTTGAATTTTAACAATCAATTGCAAATATATTACCTTTATTTTATACTTTTGCAAAAAATATATAAAAATCTGTTGAAATCATGTTTAAGAACAATGTTCATGTAGTGATTATGGCAGGTGGAGTTGGTAGCCGTTTCTGGCCTATGAGTACCCCCGACACCCCCAAGCAGTTCATCGACATTTTGGGCTGCGGCCGCACCTTCATCCAGATGACCTACGACCGTTTCAAGGACCTCTGCGTTCCGGAAAACGTGTGGGTGGTTACCTCGGCCAACTACGCACAGGTGGTGAAGGAGCAGTTGCCAGAACTTCCCGAGCAAAACATCCTCCTGGAACCCTGCCGCCGCAACACTGCCCCTTGCATCGCCTATGTCAGTTGGAGAATCAAGGCGAAGGATCCGAACGCGAACATCGTCGTGGCTCCCAGCGACCACATCATACTCAACACGCAACATTTCCAGCAGGTGGTAACATCAGCGCTGAGTTTCACCGAGAATTCCGACTCCATCGTCACCCTCGGCATGAAACCCAACCGTCCGGAAACCGGTTACGGATACATCCAGGCCGACCTCTCCTACTCCTCTCCACGCAACAAGAACATCTTCAGGGTGGACCAGTTCAAAGAGAAACCCGACCTCGAGACAGCAAAACGCTACATCAAGAGCGACAACTTCTTCTGGAACTCAGGCCTCTTCATCTGGAATGTCAACACCATCGTCAACTCCTTCAGGGTCTATCAACCCGCCATATCAAGAATATTTGAGTCGTTGCTTCCCTACTACGGGACAGAAAAGGAGCAGGGACTCATCGACGAAGCCTACCCCAAATGCGAGAACATCTCCGTGGACTACGCCATCCTGGAGAAGGCGGACGAGATATTCGTCTATCCCGCGGACTTCGGCTGGAGCGATGTAGGCACATGGGGCGCTCTGCACAAACTGAGCCAGCGTGACGAGGCCAACAACGCCCTCATCGGTCCGCATATCGACGTGTATGAATCGAGAAACTGCATCGTCCACACCATTGGCGAGCGCAAGGTGGTGATACAGGGTCTTGACGGCTATATCATTGCAGAACACGATGATACGCTGCTGGTCTGCAAACTGTCGGAAGAACAGCGAATAAAATTTTTCTCGGAAAACTGAAAAAAAACGTCCAAAAGTTTGGTGCAAAGAAATATTAGTTGTAACTTTGCATCGCATTTGACGGAAAGAGTGCTGGAAATAGTTGGCAAACATTTCCAAATGTGGGGAGAAATCCACATTGC
>CACYEC010000550.1 GCA_902773225.1 uncultured Bacteroidales bacterium | reverse complement strand
TGCGTATAGTGCGCCTTCCACATCCTCGCCAAGGATAGCGTCTTCTTTTCCTATACCCCTGATTGTTAAATCGGTGTAGAAGTTGTTTGTAAGCGTAGCACCGGAGTTTTTAGAACCAACGATGGCACCTACTTGTTCCTTACATTCGCTTACTGTAATATTGCCAAAATACAAACAATCCATGATATCACCGTTAGAAAAACCGGCTATTCCACCGATTTCTCTATATCCTACGATGTTGAGGTCAGCCACATTGGTGCAACCCGCGATGGTTCCACAGTTCCAGCCCACAATTCCTCCAAGAACCTGATTTATCGAATTATTCTCATGATACAGTTGAAGGTTGACATCCTCTGCCACATGGCAGTTCGTTACAGTTCCCCAGTTTTCACCAACAATTCCGCCTGTATAATTTCCACCAGTGATGTTACTGGAAGCCAGTGTCAGATTATTCACTTCAGCACCTTCTCTTATAAAGCCAAAGACACCTACTTGATTGTTAGACGTATTAACTTCAATTCCACTGATGGTATGGCCTTTTCCGTTGAAGCGACCTTTGAATGGGTTATCCTGACTGCCTATAGGTGTGTAGCTGGCGTAACCATTACTATTGCTATAGTCGAGGTCATTGACAAGGATGATGTCCTTGCCTTCATAATCATAGGAGCCATTGTTCACATTGGATGCCAACTGGTTAAGGTCGTACCGCGAGGCGATGATGTAAGGATGGTCGATTGTGCCATCGGCCACATAGGGGGTGTAATAACAATTGTTGTATTTCAATCCGTTGCTATAGACAGTGATGCCGTCATTGCCGTATGTAGAGACTACATTCCCAATGCCTTCAGGGATGTTGTTATAGGTGTAGTCAGCCAGTTGTGCACCTTCCACGTCTTTGCCTAAATTATAGTCATCTACACCTATACCCTTAAAGGTCTTGTTGATGTAGTACGAGTTGGTGACTGTTCCTAAATTGTTTCCTGCAATAGCACCTGAGTTAACAGCTGAGCTTTTGAAGGTTGATGCAAGGAAAAGGCTGTTTTCTATTGTGCCGTAACCGGTGTTCCAACCAACAATACCTCCGATAATATGACTGCCATTATTAACAATAGACGCATAGCAGGTACAACCAGAAACCGTTCCACTGCTATAGCCGGCGATTCCACCTAACTCCTGCCAACGGGCATGTAGTTTGACGGTCACATCTTTTGCCACATGACAGTTCTTGATTGTACCATAATGGTTCTGACCCACAATGCCACCGCATGCTGTACCTCCTGTGATGGAACCCCACAGCACATAGCAGTCTTCTACGGTTCCAGAAAAGTTCTCGCCTACAATGCCACCAACATAGTGATCGGAAGCATTAATATAAAGGGAAGTAAGTTTGACATTTCTCACTATAGGTTTAAAATCCTGGCTATTATAACCTATACGTCCAAAAAGACCTACATATTGACTATCGTCGGAATAATTGATATAAATATCACTGATGGTGAATCCTCCACCGTCAAATACACCATTGAAAGATTTCCCATTGAATCCAATGGGAGTGAAAGTTCCCACATTTGAAATGTCCTGCGTAAGGGCGAAGTATTTACCAGTGTAAGGTTCGCCATTGTTCACATCCGTTGCCAAACGGTTCAAGTCGTCAACGGTACTAATCTGATAGGGGCTGGCCACTGTTCCATCCCCACTCCATTGAGCCCAAACACCCTGAGTGAATGCACACAGGGCGCTGAGAATGAATAAATGTCTGAATTTCATTGTTGTTTGTGTATAATTAATATGATCCTATTTCAAGAAATATGGGGGTATTTTATCTGTTGTTTCGGATGTTATATTGTGTTCTGCAAAAATCGGGTGCAAAATTAGTATAATTTTGTCTTATGAAGAAGAATTGTTTGAAAAAAAGTAAGTATAAAGTCTTTAGTTTTCAGGGAGCTTAGGTGGCCTTCGTGTTCTTAAGGAGGGTGGGATAATCAAGTTTCCAGTGGTTCGGCGGCGATATCCATGCCTTCTTCCTCGCCAAATTGAGGATACAGCTTCACAGCGGGAGTGTCGGGTTCGATTAAAGAATAATCGTCATCGTCAGTCCATTCCTCACATTGTTTCAACACGATGTCGAGGGCATGCTCAGCCTCCTCAGGGGGATAATGATATTTCTTCAAGAGCCGCTTCACCAATCGACGCATTCCAGCGCGAGCCGATTCCTTGTGCTGCCAGTCGATGGTGCGATTCTTGCGCAGTGTCTCCGTCAGTTCACGGGTCATCGCCACCAGTTCGTCGTTCTCATAGATGTCTTTCACAGCCTGCGGACGTGTCAGGGCATCGTAGAAAGCCTTTTCTTCATCAGTCAGTCCGAGGTCGTTGCCCTGCTGTTCCGTTTCCTTGATTTGAGAGGCCAGTTTCAGCAGTTCCTGGATGATTTCCTCGTTGGTCAGCAAACCCTTCAAATAAGAACTCAAGGCGTTGTTCAGCAGTTCAGAGAACGTCTCACTCTGCACGAGGTTCTTGTGCTGGAAGGCTTTCACCTTGTCCTTCAGCAGGTTTTCCAATATCTGAATGGAGATGTTCTTCTCCTTCATCTTCGAGAGTTCGTCAAGGAAGGCAGGGTCGCTCAAAGAGAATTCTTGTCCTTCGTTCTGGAAGAGATTGATGACCCCATCGCTCTTCACGCTTTGTTTCATCAGTTCGCGGATGCGCTGGTCGATGTCCTTCTTCGTGATTTTCCCTTTTCCACCGAGTCGTGTCAGCATCACACGAACGGTTTCAAAGAATGCGCTCTCCCACCGCTGTGCCTCAGTCAGCAGACTGCGGCAGAGCGTGATAGACTGATGCAGCAGGGAGGCATGCTTCAGATAGTTGTTTTTCTGCTCCTGCTTGTCCAGAGCCATCAGGAAGTTCGTTCCGCCCTTGATGAGTTCGGCACGTTTCAAGTCAGACGCATCCTTGAATAACGAATAGTCGAAGCCGTGCATCAAGTCTTGGCAGATTTCCAACTCCTCTTGGAACTTCTTCAGCGCGGTGGTCTTGATGTCGGGGTCGCCAAACTTCTTGCGGTCGTTGGTGCTGTAGAACTTCATGGCTTGTTTGAGCGCCTGGGCGATACCGATGTAATCGACCACCAATCCACCGTTCTTGCCCTTGAACACACGGTTCACACGGGCGATGGCCTGCATGAGGTTGTGGCCGCTCATGGGTTTGAACACATACATCGTCGCCATGGAAGGCACGTCGAAGCCCGTCAGCCACATATCCACCACGATGGCGATTTTCATCGGGTCGTTGTCGTCCTTGAACTTCTTCGCCAGCTCCTGCTTGTACTGCTTGTTGCCGATGATGTCGCGCCACTCCTCGGGGTCGTTGTTGCCGCTGGTCATCACGCATTTCACCTTATCCGTCCACTGAGGTCGCAGTTCGAGCAGTCGTTTGTAGATTTTGATGGCAATCGGCCGGCTGTAACCTACTATCATCGCCTTGCCCGTCAGTTCCTGTTCACGGTAGTTCTCGTAGTGGTAGAGGATATCCTGCACCAGCGAGTCGATGGTGGAGTCAGCCCCAAGGAGTTCCTCCAGATGCGACAGGTCGTGCTTGCTTCGCTCAATCTGCTGGGCATCGGCACCCTCGGCTTCCAGCAAATCGTATTCCTGGTCTATCAGGCGCAGTGTCTCGTCGTCTAATTTCAGGTTGATGACTCGACTTTCGTAATAGACGGGCACGGTGGCGTGGTCGAGTACGCTTTGAGTCATATCATAGACATCAATGCAGTCACCGAAGACCTCGATGGTGTTTCTGTCCTTCAGAGCAACAGGTGTTCCTGTGAAACCGATGAACGAAGCATGAGGTAGCGAGTCGTGAATCAGCCGGGCTGTACCCACGCTGATTTTTCCCGTTTCGGGGTTCACCTTCTCCTCGAATCCGTATTGTCCACGGTGTGCCTCGTCGCTCATGACGATGATGTTCCGGCGTTCCGACAGCGGTGCGTCGTAGTCCTCGAACTTTTGCATCGTTGTGAAGATGATGCCATTGGCAGTGCGGCCCTCCAAGAGTTCACGCAGATGTTGACGAGTGGTAGCTTGCACAGGCACTTGACGCAGGAAGTCCTTGCATTTGGCGAACTGTCCGTAGAGTTGGTTGTCAAGGTCGTTGCGGTCGGTGATGACGATGATGGTGGGTTGCGACACTGCCGATTGTAGGAGGTGGGCATAGAAGACCATCGACAGTGACTTGCCACTGCCTTGGGTGTGCCAGAAAACACCTATCTTGCCGTCGCCCATCACGGCGTTTTGGGTGCGCTGGATGGCTTTGTTCACGGCGAAATACTGGTGGTAGCCTGCCAAAATCTTGTAGTCCTTGCCCTCGTCCTTGCAGTAGCAGACGAAGTTCTTGATGATATCGACGAGGCGTTCCTTGCGGAACATACCCTCGAAGAACACATCATAATCGACCACCTCTGAACTCTCATACACACCGTCCTTCGATTTCCACTGCATGAAACGGTCTTCGCTCGACGTGATGGTGCCAGCCTTCGACTCCGTCATGTCGCTCATCACGCAGAAGACGTTGTAGGTGAACATCGTCGGTATCTCCTTCATGTAGTTTTTCAACTGGCGGTAGGCGGCACTTGCATCTGTTTCCTCCCGCGAGGGCGACTTCAGTTCCACCAGCACTACGGGAAGGCCATTGAGAAACAGGATGAGGTCGGCACGTTTTTTCGACTTCTCGACGTATGTCCATTGGTTCACCAGCAGGAAGTCGTTTTTACCGACGTTCTTGTAGTCAACCAAATACACGATGTCGTTCTTCAGTTCCTTGCCATCGTGGAACGTCACCTCAATGCCATGTTGCAGATAGTCCATGAACAGTTCGTTGTTCTGCACCATGTTGCCAGCCTCGATGTGGAGCAGTTTGCGCTCGGCCTCGTCGAGGGCAGATTGTGGCAACTTAGGATTCAGTTGGCGCATCATCCCGCGCAGTCGTTCCGTATATACAGGGCAGTAGTAGTCCTTCTCCGTATATGCCGCCTGTGCATCGTAGCCATTGAGGTAGTCATATCCCAATCGCTCCGAGAACAACTGTATCAGCGTCTGTTCGTAATGGTCTTCATTGTAGTCTGACATAAATGTATCTTTTTTAGTCTTCTTGTTCGTAGTAGTAAGAGTAGTCGATGCCCTTCATGAAAATCTCGCGGTCGTCGATGCGGTCTGTAAGGGCCTGTTGTAGCAAGGCTCTTATGTGGGATGCATCCGTTGTGCTGCGGTGCATGGCATCAAGATAGTCTTTCTTGTCGATTTTGCTCCAGTCCACACACATCTTCATCGAACGCTTGAAAATGAGATCGAGCCAGATGCGTGTGCTGCGGCCATTGCCCTCCATGAAAGGATGGGCCACGTTCATCTCGACATATTTATCAACAATCTCATCGAATGTTGTCTGAGGCATCTGCTCGATGGTTGCCAGATTCTGCATCAGATACTCTACCCGACAAAACAATGTACCGTCTTTCCATATCGTCTTGTTGCGTATCTGTCCGGCAAAGTTGTAGAGTCCACCAAAGATATAGGCGTGAATCTGCTGCAGGCACTTCACTGTTCCAGGTACCATGTGGTCAAGCAAGCCACTCTCGACAAGGGTGTAGGCTTTCTTCTTGCTTCGTCCATCGATGGAGTTGTCGCTATAAGTGAACCAATCGAGAAAAGCAGTGGCTTTATTGTTAGGGATACTTTGAGCCAGCAAAGATACGCCATCAGCGTCAAGCACATCTGTCAAGCGCTTCTTACCGTCTGGAGCCATCAATTTCAACTGGTTAGTGAGACTAACCAGTTCAT
>CACYEC010000549.1 GCA_902773225.1 uncultured Bacteroidales bacterium | reverse complement strand
ACGGGCTGAAAGTCGAAGAGCCGCCCGTGTAGTAGAACTTCAGGCGGGCGACGTTCGACGGGATTTCTTCATCGTTAAGCATGAGCCAGAACATAGCGACGGCACGGGCCAGCACAAGGTCATACGACTGTTGACTGTCGGTCACCACAAGGTCGCCAAAATAATAAATAGTGTCGGTCATCTTGTTGCTAGGAATCGTCACCTTCTCGGTCGAGGTGATGGTGGCCGAGCTGTCGCAACAATGGGCGATGACCACGAGCTGGTAGGTGCCAAACGAGAGTGTCAAGGCAACAGTGGCAAGGTCGCTGTCTGTGTCCTTCTGCGCCACAGTCTTGACCTTGTACCGTCTGAATCAAAGATGGCAATATTCAGACGGGCACACAAAGCGGTGATGTCGTTCTCGACTCCTTCATGGGCAGTGGCACCACTGGCATCGCCTGTGCCATCAGTCACCGCAGTTTCATTGGCATGGAAATCTGCAATGAGTACTTCAACGTTGCCCAGGCTAGGATTCGTGGTGTGATAGAGTCAAGGTCATAAGATTTGTCCAGGAAGGCAAACCGTATAAATCAAGTGTTGGCGAAATGTTTTATTCTATTGTCGAAAGAACATGATGGTCATCGGATCAAGTTTATTCCTCACCACCGCATCGAAAGAGAGATCTGTAATGAAACAATCTATTACTATGTTTTAGTCATTTCTTTCGATTGATTCATTCTTCTGTTCTTTCAACCATTTTCCACCTTGTTCCCTTGTTTTGATCCGCACCTTTACATGAGTGACAGTTGCTCTCTGTACTTCACGCTTTTTACTTTGCGAAGTTAGAGACATCGGCTCTGGATGCAAGCACCGGGGTATGAGACTACCCGCTATTCCTTCTTCTTTCCCAGCGGCAGCCTTCCTTAGATTGCAGACTGCGTTTACAATCTGGGTATTCCGCTAAAAAGCCTCGGAATTGCCTGCATGCTGCGTGCCTGTGATGTCTCTCTTGGACTTGCAAGTAAAAAGGCTATACGGCGATGCAAAAGTCGATGTAAAAAAAAGTGCGGACACGGGGAACAAGGAATTAGTAAAAAGGCTTCCAGCTCAGTCAAGCCGATATAAAAGCCAAACAACCTGATAAACACACTCCGACGAAGCACGGACAACTTGAGACAACCACAAACAAGGAAACGGCAGACCAACCAACTGCCACAAAAATAACAATAATCATGAAATTTACTATTTCAAGCAAGGAACTGTTGGCACGGGTGCAGACCATCAGCCGTGTCATCAACAAGAAGAACGTGAACGGAATGCTCAACAACATCATGTTCGAGGTCAAGAAAGACGGTATAGTCAGCATGACCGCAGCGTGTGAAGACATGACTGCCCGGACTTCATGCCAGTGCGATACAGAGGGTACTGGGGCATTTGCAGTGAGCGCCAAGTTGCTGAACGAGGCACTGAAAGAGATCGCTGAACAGCCCATCTGCTTCGTGGTCAATGAGACAACCACAGAGGGCTGTGTCTCCTACATGAACGGAGTATGCAAATTCCCCTGTGAGGGAGCAGACATTTTCCCTGCCATCAACGAGGACGAGCAGTACAACTACAGTTTGACTGTGGATGCGACTATCATCGACAAGGGACTGACTTCCACCGCCTATGCCGTAGGCAACGACGACATTCGCCCCATCATGAACACTGTGCATTTCGACCTCAACATAGAGGGTCTTGTCATAGTGGCATCGGATGGTCACAAACTCATCAAGTACACCTGCATGATGCCGTCATGCACTGAGCCAGCCTCTTTCTCCATGCCATCCAAAATGGTGGGAGTGGTCAGAGGCATCATAGGCAAAGTGCAGAATGAGGTGGTCGGCATGGAGTTCAATGACCGGCAGGTGAGGATGACCGCAGGTGACTATGTTCTTGTGGGCAGACTGACGGAGGGAAGATACCCCAACTACAATGCCGTGATACCCCAAGACCAGCCTTTGCAAGTCATGATAGACCAGCAGGTGTTGATCAGCGCATTACGCAGGGTGTTGGTGTTCGCCAGTGATTCGTCCGGACTGATTGCGCTCAAGATAGAGGACAACATGATGACCTTGAACGCAGAGGATTTAGAGTTCAACTCAAAGACTGAGGAGAAAATCGGCTGTCGGTATGAAGCCGAAGCAATCAGAATCGGTTTCAAGGGTTCGGAACTGCTGAACGTCCTCTCCAACATCAATTCGGACGAGGTGGTGCTAAAGTTGATTGACGCTACACGACCAAGCATCTTCGTCCCGTCGGAAGAGGTGGAGAACGAGGAACTGTTGGCTCTGCTCATGCCCATGTTGCTGATGGACGAATAAGCTTTCTAAAGAGGGTGGATGACGAAAGTAGTCCACTCTCATTGAAGAGACTAAAACATATTACAAACAACCAAAATCAATTAAGACTATGGCAAATATTGCAGATAACAAATCAAGGAACATATAAAACATTGAAAATTAACTACTTATATATTAAATGGTAGAAAAATGGATTTGAAGTGATTGAATCAGAGAAATGAAGAGCACATTTAACGTATTTAACTTATTTTATGGACTCACAATAGATTCCATTTATCCCTCGGGAATAACACTATTGTTATCAACAACCATTTGGAATAGGTTATACTTTTGAGCCTATATTAACGTGAGTTCGACGAATTTAGAATAGTGTCAATTGGTTGTCCAATGCTCTTTCGCTGCAATGCACGGTTTCTTAGGAAAGAAACAGTAGGCTGCCAATGCCCCCAGCATGTTGACGATGAAATTCTCAAATGACCTGTGCCTTGAATGCTCAACCTGAGCGATGTTCTTCAATTCATCATTAATGGTCTCAATAATGGCTCTCTTCCTTGTCAGCACCCTGTCCGAGATTCTCATGATGGCGCCCTTCATCTTGCTTTTGAGTTTGGTTATCAGCTGTATGCCGTCAACAAACAACCTCTGGAAGAGCCCTTTGCCGATATATCCCTTGTCCCAAACGAGCTTGCCATACAGGAACTCCACGAACGCCTTGTGCTCAAGGGGCTTGCGGTCATCGACATCACCCGGCGTGATCATGAAGTTAAGCAGTTCCCCCTTCTCGTTGCAGATCAGATGCAGTTTGAATCCGAAGAACCATCCCATGGAGCACTTGCCTCTCTGTGCGATACCCTTGAAGGTCTTGTGGATATGAATGCGCTGGTTCCTGCAATCCTTCAGAGGGGTGCTGTCAACGAAACTGATTCCTGTGCACTTGCCCAGCAGAACCTTCTTGATGAAAAGCGCCAGAGGGATTGCTACCTCCTTTTCCAACTCAACGAAGCGGTTGTAGGACACCAGATGAGGGAACAAGTGGCGGAGATGACCAGACACATGCTCCAAATAGAAGTGCTTCAGACAACGGTAGCCCGAATTGTGGAACAGAATCATGATGACCATGACTTCTGCCTTGGACAACGTACCGTCGCGGTGGTACTTGCGCCTTTTTGTCTCTTTGAGAGTGTGTTTTTCCATCATAGCATCAAAAAACTTGCAAAAATCATCTGCCATACAGAAAATTTCTATAACTTTGTCTTCGGGAAACATTAGCGATACTTTTTAGTGATTCTTGTTGTT
>CACYEC010000548.1 GCA_902773225.1 uncultured Bacteroidales bacterium | reverse complement strand
TTGAAGATTGATTTTTGGATGTGGATGGATTTGGGTGCAAATCCTCACGGAGATGCACCCATTTCCATTTTTTTCACTAAATTTGCGCTGAACTAACCATTGACAGACCTATGAAAAAGTTTTTTCTGACTATTATCTTTCTATGCCAACTCATTCCACTTGGCATTTATGCACAGACTGAAAGCGGTTTCCGTCATCCTGGAGGCCTTTATACAGACGCTGATTTCCAAAGGGTGAAACAACAGATTGCGGATGGCAACGAGAGAGTCGTGGCGGCTTTCAACGTACTCAAAACTGCTGCATACGCGCAATCGTCCGCTGGTACCAGCCCTGTGGAAACCATCGTCCGTGGAGGTGGGTCTGGCGAGAATTATATCAACGCGGCCCGTGGTGCAACGATTGCTTTCCAAAATGCACTGAGGTGGAAAATCGAGGGCAACAAGGCTTGTGCCAACCATGCGGTCGATGTGCTGATGCGCTGGTGCAACACCACCAAGGCCGTCACGGGCAACAGCGACCAGTGCCTGGCATACGGACTCTATGGCTACCAGTTCGCGCAGGCTGCCGAACTCATGCGCGATTATGAGGGATGGAAAGCCGAAGACTTCAAGGCCTTCCAACGATGGATGCTCGACGTCTGGTATCCTGGATGCATCGGTTTCCTGCGCGGTCGTAATGGTACATGGGAGAATGCAGGTAAATGGTGGCAGGCACCTGGACACTATTGGAGCAACTGGGGACTGTGCAACGCCATGGCCCTGATGAGCATCGGTGTGCTTTGCGACGATGTGTTCATCTACAACCAAGGGCTTTCTTTTATCAAGTACGACCAAGTGGGCACATTCAGGGAACCTCGAACTGCCAATCCCATCTTGAACGACGGACTGACCGAGTTCTGGGGAAACCTCATCGTCACCACTACGGAGTGGGACAAAGAGACAGGGGCCTACGGTAGGGTAGGGCAGATGAATGAGAGCGGACGCGACACTGGACATAGCGCCATGGCCCTCGGGCTCGCTGTCGATATCGCCCGAATGGCATGGAACCAGGGCGACGACCTCTTTGCATATATGGACCACCGTTTAGCGGCTGGAATAGAGTATGTGGCTGCACAATGCCAGAGCGTTTCCAACCTTCCTTGGACCAACTATCATTACGGTAGCAGCGGGTATTATTACTCCGACAGTCGCTCATGGCTGATGACCGAACCGGCATTGGGAGCCCAGATACGTCCCTATTGGGCTACCGTCACAGGCATTTATGAGGGTGTGAAGGGCGTGAGGATGCCTTTCTCTGAGAAATGCCTTGACGATATGGGAATTGACGGTGGTGGCCAGGGCTCCACCAGTGGTGGCTACGACCACCTCGGCTATTCTGTGCTGATGAACACCTTCGGGGATGCCAAGGACAAAGGGAAATATATCAATCCCAATCCACCTACTGAACTCACTCCGCAAATCAAGGAAGGAACCAAGATTATCAAACACAACGAACTGGGAGGACTCACCAACACCTACCAGACCACTGCTGTCAACAACAGGGCTGTGGCTAAAGGAACTGAACTCACGTTGATTCCTTGTCTGCCCGAGGGTGAGGAGGACACAGGAAAATGGGCGTGGAATACGGGAGAGAATACTCGTGAAATCACCATCACGGCCGACCGTTCCTTTGTCTATCGCGTCGCTTACACGAACCTAAAGGGGGTGGTGAGTGAACTCTGTTTCTCCATTGCAGTACAGGGCGATTGCCATGACTGCCGTATCACTCCATCCATTACTTACAGCGGCACCACCACTGAGACTGATGTCGTGGTCATCAAACCAGGTAAGTCCGTGACACTGAAAATCGACTGCCGTGAAGGATGGGGCAACTTCCTTTGGGAGAACGGTAAGACTACCCAGTCCGTCACCTTAACCAACATCAAGGAGACACAGACTCTCAGAGGATGTTTCCAAAACCAGGGAGGACGACAGACATGGCACACCTTCCATATATACGTCAACCCCTACGATGCTGACCCCGACCGACTGGTGGAAGTTGGTAACTACCGGATTCACCATATCCCCACCGACACCTATCTCACCAACAAGGGCGACTCTGCCGATTTTCAACCTTTCAAGGAGAACGACATCACGCAGATCTGGAACGTCGAACGACTCTCGGCGGCCAAATACAACCTTATGTCGCTTTCTGACTCGCTCTTCATGACCAAAAACGGGAATATGGCCAAAATCAGAACCAGACCACACCGAATTGTCTTTGCACAGGGAGCCGACTATTGCACATTCAGCAATTCCGACAACCTGTACTGGGAGGTTGATGACGAACTCAACCTGATACTCGGACAACAGACATTGCTCTATGATTTCCCTTTTGAACTCCTCGCTGTCAATGACGAAGAGTTGACTCCCGTCAACGATATACCTTTCACTAACCAGCAACAGGCATATTACACGTTAAGCGGGATAAGGGTCAACAAACCCCAGAAGGGGGTGACCATCGTAAGGGACAGTAGCGGAAAAACCTATAAAAAATACTTTGGAAAATGAGAAAACGACCTTTATTATGGGTCTTGGGGTTGGTTGTGGTCACGTCCTGCACTCATCAACTGGATGTGGAACAGCAACTCGAATACTGCCATCAGCAAGTGAAACGCTCAATCAGCGAACTTGCGCCGATTGACTATACAAAAACACCGCGCAATATAGGACCTGACGAAGCGCATTGGAACCTGAAGGACGCCAAGACATCCGAGGAATGGTGTTCAGGTTTCTTTCCTGGCATTCTTTGGATGTGTGGCGAGAAAGAACAGGCTGCACAATATACGCGGGAAATGGAATGTCTTGCCTACCGGCCAGCCTATGACCATGACCTCGGATTCCAGATGATAGGGTCGTTCCTCAAGGGATGGCAGTACCTTGATAAGGAGAGTGTTGCTGACAAGGATATCAAAGACCATTATCGGGAAGTGTTGCTTTCCGCTGCCGATACCTTGGCCACCCTCTTCAATCCCCATGTGGGCACCATGCTCTCATGGCCTCGCAATGTCGGGATGTTTGGTGGACACAACACCATTATCGACAACATGATTAATCTTGAGTTGCTCTTCTGGGCCGACCAACAGCGTAAAGAAGAACGAGAAGGCACATACGACGGAAGTCTCGCCAGAATAGCCGTGAGTCATGCCGACACCACGATGAAGTATCATTTTCGGGACAATGGAACCATCAACCATGTTGCCGTCTATGATACAATCACAGGCAGGCATATCAGGAACTGCAACCACCAGGGGTATGACGACAATTCTTTGTGGAGTCGCGGACAGGCTTGGGCGATTTATGGCTACACCATGGTCTATCGTTATACAAGGGATGTTAAGTACCTCGACTTCGCCCAAAAGGTTACAGACGTGATGATTGGTCAACTGCCAGAAGACCATATCCCATATTGGGACATGTGCGACCCGAAGATTCCCGATGCTTACCGCGATGCATCCGCGGCTGCCATCATCGCTTCAGCACTTGTTGAACTGGCCGGATATGTGGAAACAGACAAGTCCGATAGGTATATACAGGAGGCAACGGCCATCTTAACCACACTCTCATCCGACCAGTACCAAAGTCGCGACCGTAACCCGGCATTCTTGATGCACTCCGTTGGGAACATGCCTGCCGGAACAGAAATCGACTACAGTATCAACTATGCCGACTACTACTATATTGAGGCTTTGCTAAGACTGAAAGAT
>CACYEC010000547.1 GCA_902773225.1 uncultured Bacteroidales bacterium | reverse complement strand
TTTTGGAATTTCTGTGGGTCCAATCCCGTGATTGTGTTGCTCATATTTGTTATTAAAAGATTAAATTAGTTCAAGTTCGCAATAACGCTATATATGCTCACAATGAAGGAAAACAGACACAAAACGTGTGTTTTTTCATCTAAAAAAACACTGCTTTTTGTCGCTTTTCCAATTCATAATGCAAATAAAGTCAAAAAAAACATCATTTCATAATATTTTGCAAGGAAAATTGCGCTTTTGAAAAGTGAAATGAAGTTAAAATCACTTTTTGACCTTTTTTTGACCTAAAAATGTGAGTAAATCTGCCACCACGAAACAACTTCCACCCACATAAATGAAATCATCGTCCGACGATGCTTTGAGGGCGGCTTCATAGGCGTCGCTTACTTTGCCGTATGCCTTGCCTTGGAGACCAAAGGCCGACGCCCGCTCTCGCATGATGTTGCTGTCGAGGGCTCTTTTCACACTGGCGGAGCAGAAATAATAGGTGGCATGACGGGGCAGGACATTCAGTACCGCACTGATGTCCTTGTCGCTCACCATGCCGAACACAATTCTCATTTTCCGGCATTCCACATTGTGGAGTTGACGGGAAATGTATTCAAAACCGCCGATGTTATGACCGGCGTCGCAGACTGTGAGCGGTTTTCTGTCGATGACTTGCCAGCGGCCCATCAGGCCTGTCAGGCGGGTCACTTGGCTGAAACCTTTCTCTATGGCTTTTTGGGGGATGTTCAGCACTGGTTGTCCGGCCGGCGTATGTAAGGCCTGAAGTTCGTGTATGGTGCAGAGGATGGTGTTGGTGTTCTTGATTTGGTAGATGCCTTCCAGTTCACCATGTACGACACCGAAGTGTTCCGTGATGTAGTCTATGCCTCCATTGGAGTTGGGTTTGGTGTCGAGCACCTCACGGCTCTCCTCCGCCAACCTAATGGGCGAACCCATTTCCTCTGCCTTGTTGATGAACACAGGACGAGTCTCTTTCAAGGTCTCGCCTACAACTACTGGGACACCTGATTTGATGATGCCTGCTTTCTCCACGGCGATTTTTTCGAGTGTGTCACCCAGCATCTGGGTGTGGTCATAACTGATGTTGGTGATGACAGATACCAGCGGATGGATGATGTTGGTGCAGTCGAGGCGGCCCCCTAAACCCACTTCTACAACTGCGATATCCACTTCTTCGTCGGCGAAGTGCTTGAAGGCCATGGCTGTGGCCAACTCGAAGAATGAGGGTTGAAGAGGCTCAAAGAAAGCACGCTCGTTTTTCACGAAGTCGATGACTTTCTGTTTCCCGATCATCTTGCCGTTCACACGGATGCGCTCACGGAAATCCACAAGATGGGGGGATGTGTAAAGCCCTACCTTGTAGCCCGCGCTTTGAAGGATGGCGGCTAAGGTGTGAGAACAAGAACCCTTGCCGTTGGTGCCTGCCACGTGGATGGTGAGATACTTGCGATGGGGGTTGCCGAAATGGTTGTCGAGCGCTATGGTGTTGCTCAGTCCTTCCTTGTAGGCGTCCTTGCCAATGTGCTGGAACAATGGAGCCACGTTGAAAAGATAATCGATGGTTTGCTGATAGTTCATTGTCTGTAAACAATACGGACAGCATCAGCCAGTCTGGCAAATGCTGTCCGTCTTTTGGTTGGTCTTTATTGTTCGAAATAAGATCGGAATTTCTTGAAAATCTTGGCACGGATGCTTTCCGATGGCTTGAAGTTGTCACTGTGCATGGCTTGCTTCATGGACTCTTTCTCTTCGCGGTTGAGCGTTTCTGGAATATATACACTCACATTGATCACCTCATCGCCTCTCTGACCACGGCTATAGCCTTGCACTTGGGGAATGCCTTTGCCTTTCAAACGCAGCACTGTGCCTGGCTGGGTGCCTGGCTCAATGTTGATTTTGGCCTTGCCGTCCACAGTGGGTATTTCCACACTCGTTCCTAAAGTGGCTTGAGGAATAGAGAGAAGGAGGTTGTAAACCAAGTCGTTGCCATCGCGGAGGAGTTCGGGGTCGCCTTTCTCCTTGATGATAATCTGGAGGTCGCCGTTCACACCATTGTGACGGCCGGCACCGCCTTTGCCGCCCACGGTCAGCACCATACCTTCCTGCAAACCGGCAGGGAATTTCACTTCCACGATTTCCTCACCGCCTACAATACCCTCACCATTGCAATGGCTGCATTTGTTTTTGATAATAGTGCCTTCGCCGTTGCATTGGGGACAACTGCTTTGGGTCTGCATCATGCCGAGTAAACTCTGGCGAGTGCGGATCACATAACCACGGCCATTGCAAGTGGGGCATGTGTCTGTCTTGCCGTCGCTGGAACCACTGCCGTGGCAATGGCTGCAGGGAACGTCCTTCTTGACCTTGAATTTCTTTGTCGTGCCATTGACAATCTCCTGAAGCGTCAGTTCCACACGAAGACGCTGGTCCTTGCCACGGAAAGTCACTGTCTGGGCACCATCATCATCGCCAAAACCGCCGAAACCACTGAAACCGCCAAAACCACGGCCACCGAAGATGCTGCCGAACATCGAGAAGATGTCGTCCATGTTCATGCCCTGGCCTGTGGAGAAACCACCGCCCTTCAGTCCCTCTTCACCGAACTGGTCATAGACCTGACGTTTCTGAGGGTCATGGAGCACATCGTAAGCCTCTGCGGCTTCCTTGAACTTCTCCTCGGCCGCTTTGTCGCCTGGATTGCGGTCTGGGTGATATTTGATGGCCATCTTTTTGTAGGCCTTCTTGATCTCATCTTCGCTTGCCGTCTTGCTTACGCCAAGAATCTCGTAGTAGTTTTTGCCTGCCATTGTATGGGGTTGTATTGTATGATGTTTCTTATTGGGCTACTGCTACTTTTGCATGTCTTATCACCTTGTCGTTGAGCATATAGCCTGTCTGGATGCAGTCGATAACCTTGCCTTTTAACTCGTCGGGCTGACCTGGCACCATGGCCACGGCCTCATGGAAGTCGGTGTCGAACACCTTGGCTGTGGTGTCGATTTTCTTCAACCCCTCAGTGGCAAGCAATTTCATGAATTTGTCGAAGATGAGTTGAACACCTTCTTTCAGTGCCTCCACGTCTTCCATCTTCGCAATATTCTGTTCAGCGCGTTCCATGTCGTCGAGGACGGGAAGGATGGTGGTGATGACTTTGGTGCCGGCAGTTTTGATGAGTTCTGCTTTCTCCTTCATCACGCGTTTGCGGTAGTTGTCGAACTCGGCCATCAAGCGGAGGTACTTGTCGTTAAGATCTGCTATCTTCAACTGTGCCTCCACGAGTTGCTCCTCAACAGTAGGCTCTTTGGGCGATTCTTCTGCTTCTTCGTTCTTCACTTCCTCCTCAGCACCCTCCTCAGCAGATGGCTGTTCTATGGTTGCTGTTTCGTTTTCGTCTTTCAGTTCATCTTCGTTTTGAACTGTTGACTCCTTTTCTTCTATATCCATATCTGTTTTTTAGTTTAAGCTTAATCTTGCAATGAAGGATTTCATTGTATATTGGTCTGCAACAAACAATGTGCCAAGGCAAAAACAATGCCAGTTGTGTGCCATTATGGCATAACAACTGGCATGATTGTATCGGTCCAAACGTAGGTTAATCCTTGAAATCCTCGGTTGAATAACCTTTGGCGAATGGACGGCAGTTGTATTGGGAAGCCATCGTTTCGCCGTAGGCACCTGCGGAAAGTATGGCAATCAGGTCACCGCGATGTGTGGTCGGCAGTACAATGTCTGTGTCGAACACGTCGCTCGATTCACAAATCGGCCCTACCACATCGTAGGTGTCGGTCGTCTCGGCCTCGCTGCTGATATTCACTATTTTGTGATGGGCTTGATAGAGAGCAGGACGTATCAGGTCGGTCATGCCTGCATCGACGATGACGAACTTCCGTTGATTGCCTTCCTTCACATAGAGCGTTTTGGTAATCAGACTGCCGCATTGTGCCACTACCGCGCGGCCAAGTTCGAAGTGGAGAGTCTGGCCCTTACGCAGTTTCAGACGCTCGCGGTAGGTGCTGAAGTAGTCCACAAAATTAGGCACGCTGTTGGTCTCTGGAGATGTGTAATCCACGCCCAGGCCACCGCCTACATTGATGATTTCCAATTTCACGTTTTCTTTTTCCAATCGGTCCTGCAACTCGTTGACGCGGTCGCAAAGTGCTTCGAAGTCTGCCATGTCGAGAATCTGGCTTCCAATATGGAAGTGCAGGCCCATGAAGTGGACATTGGTCATCGATTCTGCAAGGCGGATGACTTTCTCCATGTCTTCCATTGAAATGCCGAATTTGTCCTCGGCTCTGCCTGTGGCGATGTTCGTGTGGGTATGCGCGCCTACTTCCGGATTGATTCGGAAGCAGACATTGGCCTGCTTGTCCTTCTCGCTGGCTATCTGGTTGATGACCTCCAGTTCAGGGATGCTTTCCACGTTGAAACAGAGGATGTCATGGTCGAGGCCGAGTGCTATTTCCCAGTCGCTTTTGCCTACACCGGCGAATACGATTTTGTGAGGGTCGAACCCTGCGTCAATGGAGGCTTGGATTTCTCCGCCACTCACACAGTCCACGCCCAACCCGTACTCCTGAATGATTTTCAGGAGTTTGGGATTGGCGTTGGCTTTTATGGCGTAGTGTACATAATAACCCTCGTTGGAGTTCTCAAAGTTTTTGATACACGCTAATGTGGAGCGCAGTAAATCGGTATCGTAGTAATAGAATGGTGTTTGGATGCTTTCTAATCCCTTAGGATAGCGGTTCGTGTTCATATTGTGTGTTGTGCTTGTGTCTTATTGCTTGAATAGCGTGTCGCTCAGCGCCTGAAGGGCCGCTTTCTTGTCGGAACCTGAGACAAGGAAAGAGATGTTGTGGTTGCTGCCGCCGTAGGAAATCATGCGTACTGGAATATTGCGCATGGCGTCGGTGGCAAGGGTTTCGAAACCAACATTCTGCCAGTCGAGGTCACCTACAACGCAGATGATGCACATGTCGCTGTCCACTTCCACTGTGCCGAATTTCTTCAGTTCGTCAAGGATGGCGTTGAGGTTGGTGGTGTTGTCTATGGTCACCGAAACACCCACCTCGGAGGTGCACACCATGTCGATGCTTGTCTTGTAGGACTCGAATATCTCGAACACCTTGCGGAGGAAACCATAGGCCAAGAGCATGCGGCTCGAGATAATCTTGATGGCTGTGATGTTGTCCTTGGCTGCCACGGCCTTGATTTTGCCGAATTCAGTTTCGTTGCTGATGACTGTGCCTGGCGCTGTCGGGTCCATGGTGTTGAGCAGTTTCACGGGGATGCCGGCGTATTTTGCGGGTTGCACGCAAGTGGGGTGGAGAATCTTGGCACCGAAATAGGCCAACTCGGCTGCCTCCTCGAAGTGTAACTGTCCTACGGGAGAGGTGTTGTCTACAAAACGAGGGTCGTTGTTGTGCATGCCGTCGATGTCTGTCCAGATTTGAACTTCGCTCGCACCTATGGCGGCGCCTATCAACGAGGCTGTATAGTCGCTTCCACCACGCTGAAGATTGTCAATCTCGCCGTAGGCATTGCGGCAGATGAATCCCTGGGTGATATAAATCTCATAACCCTCATTGGCTTTGAGCAACTCGCCCAATTTCTCGCGGATATACTCAAGGTCTGGCTCGGAGTTCTTGTCTGTGCGCATAAAGTCCAAGGCTGGGATGAGGGTGGCGTTGTAGCCTTGCTCCTGTAAGTAATTGGTCACCATGTTGGTGCTGATAATCTCGCCTTGACCTACTATGATCTTCTCCTCGAACATGGTGAAGATGCCCTTGGTGAATGAACGCAGGAAATCGAATTCCTGCTTGATGAAAGCAAGGGTCTTCTCCTTATACTCTTGTGTATGGTAGAGTTGAGCCACATGCTGTTTGTATTTCCTCTCCAAACGGTTGATGTGCTCATTGGCTCCCTCTGGATTCTTCTTGTAGAGGTAGTCGGAAATCTCTATTAGGGCGTTGGTGGTGCCCGACATGGCTGAGAGCACTACAATCTTTGGCTCACCATCGGTGATGAGTTTCACTACGTCCTTCATGCGCTGGGGGGTGCCTACAGAGGTGCCACCGAATTTCAATACTTTCATATTCTTGCCTTTATTCTTGTTTTCTTTTTTATCTCATTCATGCGTCGTGAGAGCCTGTCTCGATGACGATATTGTCTTTGAACAGTTTACCTGATTCTGTCGATGGATTGTAGTTGGTGTCGGACACATCGTGGCCTTTCACATCGGATTCTTTCACGTCTTTGCCTGTACGCTCCTTGAAGGTATGGTTCTCGCAAATGAACACCTTGCCTGAAAATTCGTTGAGCAGTTGGAGGTTGTGCGTGATCATCACAACGGCAGAACCTTTTTTGCTGATGTCGTGGAGTAGGCGGGTGATGGCACGGCCTGTTTCCACGTCGAGGTTGCCTGTTGGCTCGTCGGCCAGGATAAGTTCGGGATTGTTCAGAATGGCTCTCGCGATGGCGATGCGCTGTTGCTCACCACCTGAGAGTTCGCTGGGCAGTTTGTAGCCTTTGGTGCTCATTCCCACCAGCTCAAGCACTTCTTTGATGCGGTTGTCTATCTCGAGTTTGTTCTTCCAACCTGTGGCATTAAGCACGAATCTCAAGTTGTCGGCCACATTGCGGTCGGTGAGCAGTTGGAAGTCTTGGAAGATGATGCCGAGTTTGCGCCTCAACTGGGGAAGACGTTTCGACTTCAGGCGGGTCACATCGAAGCCCATGACTGTACCCTCGCCTTTTTTCACGGGGACTTCCCCGTAGAATGTCTTAAGCAGGGAACTCTTGCCTGAACCCACTTTGCCGATAATATAGACGAACTCCCCTGTGTCAACTTGAAGCGTCACGTCGTTCAGCACAATCTGCGCTTCCTGGCATACCTCTACGTTTTTGTAGTCTATCAGCATAAGGTCATTGATTTGGAATGTTAGTGCTTGTGCCAACCTGGATTGTGACGCTCGAGCAACTCGCGGGCCACATCCTCGATGGAAAGGCCCTTTGAGGTGAGAAGAACGATGAGGTGGTAAATCATGTCGGATGCCTCGTAAACAAGGCGGTCGTTGTTGCCAGCCATGGCTTCAATCACACTTTCCACGGCCTCTTCGCCCACTTTCTGAGCCATGCGGTTCACACCCGATTGGAACAGGCTCGTGGTGTAACTGCCTTCTGGCATCTCTTCGTGGCGTTTCTCTATGAAACGCTGAAGGTCGCTGAGGAACATGATGGGGTTGTCGTTTGTCTCGTTCCAGCAGGTGTCGGCACCAGTATGGCACACTGGACCCACTGGGTCGGCTTTGATAAGCAAAGTGTCGTTGTCGCAGTCGATGAGTATGTCAACCACGTTGAGGTAGTTGCCGCTCGTCTCGCCTTTGGTCCACAGACACTGACGGGTGCGGCTCCAGAATGTCACCTTGCCTGTCGATTCTGTCGTCTTCAGTGCCTCCTCGTTCATGAAGCCGAGCATCAGCACTTTCAGCGTCTTGGAGTCTTGGATGATGGCGGGTACAAGACCGCCCATCTTCTTGAAATCTATATCCATCGTTTTGTTGTCGTTAGAATGTCTAATTTATAGTCGTACGTTGATGCCTTCTGACTTCAGGTAGTGCTTTAGGTCTGGAATGCTGATCTCACCGAAATGGAACACACTCGCGGCCAGCGCGGCATCGCTCTTGCCCTCAATGAAGGTATCGCGGAAATGCTCCATTTTCCCGGCACCGCCAGAGGCAATCACGGGAATGCTCAGTGTGTCGGACAGACGGGCGAGGGCGTCATTGGCAAAACCTTCTTTCACGCCATCGTGGTTCATGCTCGTGAACAGTATCTCGCCGGCACCGCGTTCGCATACCTCTTTGGCCCAGTCGAACAGATTCCATTCGGTTTCCTCACGACCGCCTTTCACGTAGCACTTCCATCCCTTTTCCTCTGTGTATTTTGCATCGATGGCAACCACGCATACCTGGGAACCGAAATGGCTGGTAATCTCGTTCACTAATTCCGGACGCCGAAGAGCGGCTGAGTTCACACTCACCTTGTCGGCACCGGCATTGAGCAGACGGTCAACGTCACTCAGTTCGTTGATGCCACCACCTACTGTGAAGGGTATGCTGAGCTCAGCGGCCACTCGACGAACCAGTTCTGTGAAGGTCTTGCGTCCTTCATAACTGGCGGTGATGTCGAGATAGACCAATTCGTCGGCGCCTTGGTCACTGTAGCTCTTGCCCAGTTCCACTGGGTCGCCAGCCGACCGTAGGTTCACAAAATTGGTGCCT
>CACYEC010000546.1 GCA_902773225.1 uncultured Bacteroidales bacterium | reverse complement strand
TTTACCGATTATCTCTTTTTCTTGTTTTGTATCAGGTGTGGTATTTCAAACTCGGAGACACCCTTGGATATTATCCTGTTATGAGGAGATAGGCATGGCTGAAATCTTCGCTGTGATGAATAATCAAGTCATCTCCAGTTATGATAGAATCAATAAAGGCGAGATCTTGAGTCGCATGAGGACTCTCGGAAAATGTTCTCTGATGCATGTGTTTATTCTTCTTCTTCCCATTCACCCCAAGCTTTCATGTGGCTGATGATGGTTTCTTCAACTCTTCCTGTCCACTGTTCAGACACGGCATAGTTTGTCGCTACCAAATGTAACTGTTGCAATGACCCTACAACATCCCTGATGATTGAATCAAGTCTTCGTATGCCATTATCATGGGCAAATTGGATAACGTCTTCACGGGTGACATGACGAAGTTTGGCCCTGATATACAGACAATGGTCTTGGTTGTGAAGGTAGCCGCCGTTGTCAACGATATAGGTGATGTCATAGGCAGGTTACAGCCGCCATGAGCCTTTTTTCTGCATGACGAACGAGAAGTTCTTGTTGTGATCGTCTTATTTGATATTTACGATACAAAAATACAATTATTTCCTGAGACAAGGTTGCTTTTACAGGAAAAAATGCTTTTCCAGCATCTTTTTTATCCCAACTTTGACACGAAAGAGAATTTTCATCTTTTTCTATATGCTGCAGTCGCATAACCCATTGTCAATCAATGCTGGTTCATTTGAAAATCCGTTTGTATTACACAAGTCTTTCCGCGACCTGACGGGTCGTGTCCGCAGCCGTGTGATGCTGAAATGAATTTCATCGACGAGGCCCGCCGCCTCGAGGACATACGTGACACTGGCGTTAGTGGCGTAAAATTGTCCATATACTTGCAATGTTTTTTCCATATTGAAGAAACAAGAAGTGTCTTATCTTTGCACTCAGAAATCAATTTTAGGAATTATGCAAGGATTCAACAAAGGATTTATCTATTTCATCTGTCTTGTGTCTGCGATGGGCGGTTTGCTCTTTGGCTACGACTGGGTGGTGATTGGCGGTGCGAAGCCGTTCTATGAGTTGTTTTTCGGTATCAGTGCATCTCCTTGGATGCAAGGTGTTGCCATGACGACAGCCTTGGTGGGATGTCTGGTAGGAGCGATGGTGGCTGGCGCTGCCGCCGACAAGTATGGCAGGAAACCACTCCTGATGGTGTCTGCCGTTCTTTTTACTGTCTCTGCGATTGCCACGGGATTGTTCAATGACTTCACCCTGTTCAATATTGCCCGGTTTGTAGGCGGTGTAGGCATCGGTGTCGCCTCCGCTCTGTCTCCGATGTACATTGCAGAAGTCAGTCCCGCCAACATACGCGGACGGATGGTGAGCATGAACCAGATGACCATCGTGCTGGGCATCCTTGGCGCACAGGTTGTGAACATGCTGTTGGCAAAAGACACGTCAGTAGCGGAAAGCCAGGCTTGGAATGTGGAATGGGGCTGGCGCTGGATGTTCTGGGCAGAGACATTGCCCGCCGCACTGTTCCTGCTGATGAGTTTCTTCATTCCCGAGAGTCCCGTATTCCTGAGAATGAAGGCAGCCCCGCGCCCAGACGGTAGGAAAGCCGAGGCCGGCCTTAGTGAGCTTTTCTCATACAAATATTCCAAGGTGCTGTTGCTCGGTTTGGTGATTGCCGTCTTCCAGCAGTGGTGTGGCACGAACGTCATCTTCAACTACGCACAGGAAATATTCGTTGGTGCATGATTTGATGTTGACGGCATGTTCATCAACATCGTCATTACCGGCATTGCCAATGTGGTTTTCACAATCGTAGCCCTGTACACGATAGAGAAATGGGGACGCCGCACGCTGATATTGCTTGGCGCGGGAGGACTGGGACTGATATACTTCACCCTCGGCACCTGCTACTTCATGGGGATGAAGGGCATGTTGATGGTAGGGCTTGTGGTGGCGGCCATCTCGGTATATGCCATGACGCTCGGCCCTGTGACATGGACGTTGCTGGCGGAGATATTCCCACACCGTGTCCGC
Organism: uncultured Bacteroidales bacterium; assembly: GCA_902773225.1. Lineage (GTDB taxonomy): Bacteria > Bacteroidota > Bacteroidia > Bacteroidales > Bacteroidaceae > RUG11857. Next base: position 204 of record CACYEC010000546.1, on the reverse strand, counting down.
GGCATCGCCATGGCGACATGCACCTTTGCGCTGTGGGTGGGATGCTGCACGCTGACTTTCTCTTTCCCGTCGATGAATGCAGCACTCGGCAGCAGCGGCACATTCTGGATCTACAGCGGCATTTGCGTCTGCGCCTTCATCTTCCTCTTCCGCAGCTGTCCCGAGACCAAGGGAAAGAGTTTGGAAGAACTGGAAAAGGAACTG
>CACYEC010000545.1 GCA_902773225.1 uncultured Bacteroidales bacterium | reverse complement strand
TGTCTTTGCAAACTCAAGGGACTTGGTCCACAGTTCTTCGTTGTTTAGCATAGCCAATAACCAAATTTGATATGTGTGAAAGTTTATTGTTTGATTGTCGTTAAGTTTTGGTAGTTTCAAACTCTTGCCTTTATCTGCCACCATATATTGTCTCAAGCCTTTGGGTTGCATAGCTTCTATGCCAATCGCACCTTTTTGGCAACAAGCACGCAATCCGTTTTCAGTACCCCACAGTTCCTCTGCCTGTTTGCCTTCTTCTGTGCCAAACAGTTTTGCATAGAGTTGTATGGGTCTCCGTATATGACTTAGACTGAAGGGAATGAAGCCAACTGTTGTGTTCGTCTGACCGAAACTATATATATATCCGATTAGTTGTGGTTTGTCAAAATGACGTGATAGAGCGATGAGGACTTTTGTCCACGACTGTGTAGCAACGCTCATTCCAGCATTTGAAGTTTCAAATGGAGAAAAATCTGCCATTGGTTGTTGGGGGTGGTACAATCTTTCATTATACCTGTGGGCAAGCCACTGCCCGTTCCAGGTGTTTACTTGATTCCCTTTTAACAAATCGTTCTCATTCACAACTTTTCGGTATAACTTCCATCCTTCAAATAGTTCCAAAAGAATTTCAGGTTCGGAAAATAAAATCGAAAGGCCACCTTGAAGTCCTATGCCTAGACCAGCCCCAAACCATGAATAGTAAATATCTTCTTCTTTGTATGGATAATTAATAAATGTAGTTTGTCCAGATGTGGTTGACAAAATATCTAATGAGCCGAAACCTAGTGAATTATCGGTAGTAGGAAATCCTATCTCGATTTTAGACATGAAGCTATCAAACCTTTGCCTCCTTCTTTCTGGGCTTTCAAAGGGTTTCTTACCTAAAATCATGTCTGCCCAACTGATTTTGGGATTTTCGAGCGGAGTGTTCCCTGCTGACAACAAATATTTATTTTGATCAAAGAAAAGAGGATAAAAAAACTCGACAAAGAATGTCTTAGCGTCATATTTGGTTCCGTTCTTCTTGTTGTAAGCGTCCAGAAAAACCTTACCGATTGTTGCTGTAATCATAATAACTATTTTTTACAAAAAAACATATTGAGTGAAAAATTCCGGTTTTGTGAGATCTATCAATAGACCTCTATCATCTTCGTATGCCTTGTCAGGTATGATAAAAGGTCGTGAGCCGATATCTGCCTGCTTTAGACCGTTATACGCAATGCTTTTATAACTAACAGGTATTTCAAGCATCAGTCGTTCGTCAGGATGATGAACATAATCATCCACATCGCTTTCCACAACGCACACCGCAGAATTGATGTCAAGTACCTCAAGCAAAGCTGACTTGGAATTATGGCACAACTCTTTAATAACCCATTGACCATCGATAAAAACAACCCCAGCATAGTCGAGATTCATAAATTTGGCATCGGGATATACGGCATCAATCATTCCCTGTAATAACGGTTCCTCAAGCAGTGCATTATTAGGCAAAACTTCAAAACTCTTTCGCAGGATTTCTGAATTGTAAGGCAAGGATTCATTATGGTTTTCAGATGGCTGAATGACATAAATATCCTTATAGTGACCAATAGTTTCTTCTGTTCGTTTGCGGTTAATACGCCCGAAACGCTGTAGCAAAGCATCGATTGGAGCACATTCTGTTATCATCACATCAAAACTGATATCAAGACTAACTTCCACAACCTGTGTAGAAACCACTATGCAAGTTTTTGTGGATGTGTTGAATTCATCTTTTAATGATTGTTCTAAACGAGTTCGATCTTTACGCTTGAAGCGACTGTGAATCAACATTATGTCGATGTCTGGATATAATTCTGCTAAATTGTCGTACAGTTGTTGTGACCGTTTCACTTGATTGCAGACAATCAGGATTTTTTTATCTTCTTTTATGGCTTTTTTAATTAATGCTTCACAACAGCCAAAATCTGCTATCTTGTGAATGATATGTCTGTTGAATGTACATAAAATGTCATCAGTAAGTTTGACTTCAAACACATCTTCCTTTCCACCAAGTTTTTCCACTATTTTATTGTGCAAAACAGTGGGCATTGTTGCCGTGCCGATATGGATTCTACAGTTTATTGAACGTAGAATCTCGATTATCTTCAATACGATAGCCTGTATCTCACACGCATACGTGTGTATCTCGTCGAGTATAATATCGCAACCTTCCAAGTCAAGCAACATGGCTTCATAACCCTTAATCCCAAAAACGATTGATGCCATTTGGTGAGGTGTCAGAACTTTTACCGAAGCTCCAGGATGATGTTGCAAGATACTTTCTTCAATTCCTTTTTCTCTAACTTTCAGTGTTGAGGCAGCATGTAGCAGATGAACTTGTGCATCAGTATCTTTCAAATCATTTATAAACCTGTCGTACATGGCATTGATAGAAGCCTGATATGGTAAAGTATAGAATACTCTTCCCCTACACCGACGGAGTAAAAAGTCTGTTTTCCCTGCACCTGTGGGAGCCGTGACCAAGGTGTGTTTTTGACTGGAGTCTGCATCAATATAGGAAAGAGGATATAAATGATGCCTACGGTTGTAGAAACTCAAATCAGGTTTGATAAAAAGTTTGTCAAGCGATGCCTCACTTTTCTCAGCCAAAGCTGAAGCATAATGATCGGCTGCCATCAAAACGCCTTTCCATTTAGAAAAACTCAATGGCCTTCTTTCACAATATTCAACAACATATTCGTAATTATCTCGTGCCTCTTCTATGCTAACCTCATGTGTCTCAACACCAAATTCCCTAAGAATACCTGATGCGACAGGACTCCATTCATCGAATTTAGTGGCATGACGTGTGAAGCTATCCATGTTGTCATCCAAATCAAGGATGCCTTTTCCTCCTATATCATTATATATAGACTTATGATGAGCAACTATCATATCTATCAATGCAGGACGTTCCTTCTCGGCAAAAAGCGAAATGAAAAGTAACGATGCAATCTCGTGTCGGAAGACGAATCCTGGCTGATGGACATAACCTTTTTTAAGAGTCCGCTGAAACAACGGGCTAATTTTCCCTATGTCATGTAAAATGGCTCCTTTTCGGGCAAGGTCCTCATCCAGTCCTACATGACAAGCAATGACTGATGCTGCTTGAGCTACACTGTTCAGATGAACAATCAAAGGCATGCCTCCTTCATCCTCATGTTTCGCTAATATGTCATTGAAGCAGTCAGTCATCATCTAAATGAGTTTATTACCGTTAAATTCTATCCAGCCATACATGGGTTTTGCACTATCAAAACGATTATAACCTACAAGAAATGACTTGTCTGATTCTCCGAAACGTAATTCAAACCCTTCCAGTTCACCAAACGCCTCCTCTGACATTTCCATAATTTCAGGGCACGGCAACATGACATCTTCATTTCGGCAAAGGCAAAGATGTTGACTTGCAGCTCTTTTGGCATCGTTTATATTTTCAAAGGCTAAATATAGAACAGGGTCAATCATAACTCCTCTTTTTAAAATAGAGCGTTCTCGAGTCATTTGTTGCCTGCTATTTTTCCACCCTCTTGCCTGGGTTACCTCTTGTTGCATGTCAACGGCAGCATAACTAAGTTTGTGTCGAAGAATTTTGCATATCTGACCGTTCTTTTCCAATAGTTCTGGGAATAGTTTCTTCTCCATACCCTCAATAATTGACGGTGTAAGAAACTGTTGGCTGAATGTCTCGCCATCCCTTACTGCAGTCCATGGCTTAATGTAGCCAAACTTACCTTTATACTTTACGATATACATAACGATTCAATTTTTATCCTATCATTCCGAATCCCATGCTTCCTTTCTCACCCAAACCACTTTCGAAGGCGATTTGCATCAGTTCTTCAGGGAGATCTATTTTGAACTGAAAGCGATAGCCTCGGACACGGGTCTCGCTGGGGGTTCCTGACTTGATGCGAACAAGTGCTGACTTGGGTTCACTTAGCAGTTTCAGATGGCAATAAGGATTGCCACTGAAAGGATGATTGTGAATGGCATTATAGCGGTCAAGAAGTCCAGTGAGGATGCCGAGCTCATAGCGTGGGTCTTTGGGAGAAAGGTAATCCATAAGACCTCGTTCATTGCGGAGCGAAATACAAATGGGTGAGAGGGTTTTGAAGACCATATCGGGATGGTACTCGAAAGGTGACAATACTTGTATTTCCCGAACTATAAACTGTACGCCTGAAATGTAGTCGGCTATCTGTATTGTTTGTTGCTGAAAGAGTCCCTGTATGAACTGTTGGGTGCTCTTTTTAGGAAGGAAACTGATGTATAACGTCACATAGTCTGACTTGACAACGAGACGCTCACGCTGTTTATCGATTCCATACTGTGGTACGATTAGATTGGAAAATGTGAACAACTTGAAGCGCTTACCATTCTGCTGGTAACCATTCTCATGCAACCATGTGGAGAAATCAAGGTCGCTTTTTTCTAAGGTATGGTAAATAGCGGCTTGCAACGGATATTGGTAATTGATGGGCAACTCACGTCCCATTACCTCTGGTTGGATTTGTAATTGAATTTTGAAACGCATGGCAAAAACTGTATTGGTTGATCTGTCTAAATTAGGTAATCATTGATAGTTTATTAAAACAATCAGGTGTTCTTATAGACCTTAATTTAAGGAATCGTCTTAACACCGCAAATTTAGTGATAATGTTTGAAACTACGAAGTATTTGTTTTCCTTTTTTTCATTTTTAATATATAGAATTTAGCGTGATTAAGAAATCTAATGATGTTTGTTGTTTGTATAAGAAACTCAATTTGAGTGCAAATTTAACCCCTTTGGTGTGCCACAATGCGGTACAGGGCCGATTTTTTTTATATATTTTTTTATCGAGGTGGAAATCCTCGAATGAATACGACTGGGCAAATGGTCTGATTATGATGACAGATTCTTTGCATAATCATATTTTTTGCAAAATTACGAACAACGAGTGTCAAAATACGACAATGAACAGAAAATTTTTAGTGGGTTTTTAATAAAATTGATAAAATATGTTAATTGCCATGCCTTTTCAAATATATTCGCTATGTTCTTTGCTGGCAATGCTGGCGGATTGACTACAAAACTGGGAACACTTCTCAATCCTTCAATCCAACCTGATTAGTCCTCTGTCCACTCCTTCCAAGTCTGGTTGTAATCACGAGCAATCATTCTGGTTGAGTGCTACTCCGTAGTGCGGAGTTGAAAAAGCGTTATGTTTCGTTTATACGTTTCCCCGTTTATCCGACAAATCCGCGTTGGTCTTCGTTTCCCCGTTTTCTCGTTTACTCGTTTACACGTTATCCCGATATTTTCTTAACTCTTAATTCTTAATTCTTAACTAAATAAAAACTCTTACCTCTTAATTGAATATGATATTTTCTTAACTCTTAATTCTTAACTCTTAACTAAATTACGATTCTTAATTCTTAACTAAACTAAGACAAACCCTTCTGGCACCTTGAGACTGATGGCTTTTGGCATCTGAAGTATCCGGGGGAGAGACTGGGCAAGGGTAGGACTCCCACCAAGAAGTGGCTGAAAGAGAAGGTGGAATATGGTTGCTTTGATCAAGAACTCTGGATATTATTGCAGAGCAGGGAGTGGAGACTTGAACTGCGCAAATATATCATCGAGCAGAAACTCATCGATGATGGTTGGCTCGGTCGTCTGGCTGCAGAGGGACTGGGTGCCTTGGCCCTCTTGTTCATCGCCTGCTGAGTCTTTCCATGCACCACCTGTGTAACCACCAACAAAACTCCCCTCCCATCTAAGGCTCAGGCTCTATCGACTCCCCTCCCATCTAAGGGGAAAGGCTACGGGAAAGGCTACGGGTAGGCGAGCTTGCTCGGGAATGGGCGACGGAACGTC
>CACYEC010000544.1 GCA_902773225.1 uncultured Bacteroidales bacterium | reverse complement strand
TCAGGAGCTTCGTGCTCAGATTGGTGACAAGAAGGTGTTGCTTGCCCTCTCAGGTGGTGTTGATTCATCGGTGGTGGCAGCTTTGCTGATCAAGGCAGTAGGCAAGCAGCTGGTATCGGTTCATGTGAATCACGGTTTGCTCCGCAAAGGAGAGCCAGAGCAAGTGGTGCGCGTATTCCGCGATGAACTGAACGCCAACCTTGTTTATGTGGATGCCACCGACCGTTTCCTCGACAAGTTGGCAGGTGTGGCAGATCCCGAGCAGAAGCGCAAGATTATAGGCGCAGAGTTCATCCGCGTGTTTGAGGAAGAGGCCCGCAAGCAGGAAGGCATCAGTTTCCTGGCCCAGGGAACCATCTATCCCGACATTGTGGAATCAGGTCCAGTGAAATCTCACCACAATGTGGGTGGTCTGCCTGAAGACCTCCAGTTTGAGTTGGTAGAGCCCATCAAACTGCTCTTCAAGGACGAAGTGCGCGTGGTAGGCAAAGAACTCGGCCTGCCCGACAACATGGTCTTCCGCCAGCCGTTCCCCGGTCCTGGTCTTGGCGTTCGTTGCACCGGTGCCATCACCCGCGACCGTCTGGAGGCGTTGCGCGAATCCGACGCCATTCTGCGCGAGGAGTTTGCCGCCAATGGTTTGGAAGGCAAGGTTTGGCAGTACTTCACCATTGTGCCCGACTACAAATCGACAGGTGTCAAGGACAACAAGCGCAGTTGGGACTGGCCAGTCATCATCCGTGCCGTCAACACCCGTGACGCCATGACCGCCACCATTGAGGAGATTCCATACAAACTCCTCCACCATATCACCCAGCGCATCATCACTGAGGTTCCAGGCGTGAACAGAGTGCTGTACGACCTCACCCCGAAACCAACAGGCACCATCGAGTGGGAGTAATCCTTTGAATGTTAGTATTAACGCCGCGAAGTGCAAGATGTACACTTCGCGGCGTTTTTTGTCTCTGCTCTATTCTTCACGAGCAAAGCCTCTACTCATCCCAGACGACAAGCGAAGGGTCGAGGGATATGCCGTAAAGTCCGGCGCGTTCGCCTTTCACGAAATAGTTCTGCGCCAGATGCTCGTCGAACTTCTCGACAAAGGCCTTACGGATTCGGGCCACGTTCTCGTTGATGGCGTTGCCAAGCGGGTTGGTCACTTTTGTGATGGTCACCCTAATGCGTTCTTCGTTGGCACGCGGGCGCAGTTGGCGATAGATGTTAAGCAACTCTGTGTAGTGGTCAGGGAGTGTCTTGAGGACGATGCCTTCAGGATAGCGAAGGAAAAGGAAATAGAGGGCTTTGGGGAGCGTGCCCATCTCAATCTCCATGTTGTTGTAGTCGGGGAGGAAAAGGCGGTAGTCGGGCGTGATGACCAATTTCGACAGAGGTTCCTGTTTGTCAATCAGTTCATGGATAGCCATCAAACTAACTCCGTGCAGGCGTAGACGAGCCACTGCCTCCTGAAGTTCGGAAAGCATCTCACCCACATTTTCGTCTTCCTGTTCCTCTGGCTCGGCTTTCTTCTTGCATCTTACAAAGCGTAAATTTTCCTTCAGGCCGGGAAAGGGGGCGATTGAGCCTGATGGATTAATTAAGCTGAGATGAGGAAGCATCAAATCGTGATGCGAACTTTCGACATCCAGTTCAGGCTCAACTTCGCTTGAACATGGTTCGTCATGAGCATCGTAATCTATCTCATAACAACATATTCCATCATCAAAATTGGAATCAGAAGTCAGGTCGTCCACAATTTCCTCCACTATTGGCTGGAGAAAAAATATACCGTCATCGTTGTCGTCATCGTCCAACGACACTGCATCGAACAGCCATTGGTCGCCACTTCGCCTTCCGTTGTAAACGAAAGAGGGATGAAAACCTTCAGCACTTGACGGACTCGCCAGGAAATCCAAGAGCAAGGAACTGCTCAGGTGTTTGGTCGCCATTACCTGTGACTGCAGGTATGGAGCGTAGTAACGGACCTTCCGCTCTATATCCTCATCCTTGAGGAGAGAAGGCAGATGTATAAACTCCAAGTCAAACAAGGCGAAATGTTGTTTGAGAAACTCGTAGTTGTTGCCTATGATACGGCTGATTCTTCCTTTGTCGTCAGCACTCAGGTAAATCACTTGGCCAGCCTCTGGCTCAAAAGGCAGATGATTGTTGAAAGAAAGAGTATATTTCATATTAATTGATATTGGATTGTTATTGCAGAAACGAGGTTGGACATCAAGGCATCCTAATAGTTGTGTTTCGCTATCAAAATGCTCCAATAATGGATGAACTTGGAGTTGGGATTCTGTGTTTAAGTTTTAAGAGGTTAGAATAAAGGGATGTTCTATTTATCACGAATTATTATTCTGTTGATATTAAGAATTTTATGGAATTATCAATCAAATCGCAAGCGATTTTTAGAAATTACCTCAATATAATTAAAACTGTTTGGACTGATATTCAGAGCAGAAAATAGTTTATGAGGTTGGTGCTGTAGATACGTTTGAAGTACATGTCCCCAATGAAACTGTCGGGCAGTTGAATTGCATACCCTTCTTCACATTCGTAAACGTACCAGTCACCAACTTTTCTTCGTGTGGCTTTCATGGCGTTTTGATTTTGACAGTTTTGTATGAAAATGCCGTCAGCAATGTCTATGGCTTTACTCGTGCCGACCAGCAACACGCCAAGTCGCAAGCATCTTTCAGGACGCTCAGCATCAGGATAATGGATAATGCACCACGCCAACTTCTGCTTTTTGGGGATACGATGAAAATCACGGATGAATTGAAGTGTATTTGAGTTCATTGTTCGATTACTGACTAATTAATTTCAAATGCAAAAATACACCTTTTGAATAACTGCACCAAATCTTTGGCAGAAAAAGTAGTTGTGAGATTAGTTGGTTGATGACTATGAAATAAAAAAAGCCTCTTAATAAGAGGCTTCTAAGAATTAGTTGCGGGGGCAGGACTCGAACGTGCGACCTCCAGGTTATGAGCCTGGCGAGCTACCAACTGCTCCACCCCGCGATGTAGTATGTGG
>CACYEC010000543.1 GCA_902773225.1 uncultured Bacteroidales bacterium | reverse complement strand
CCACATATAGTCACGCACCTGTGATGGCTTGTCAATCTCAAAATCAACAATTCCTTCAAAGGTTCTCGACTCCAGATGCACATGACTATCGGCACGCACATTAAACCACAGGTCAACCCCTTTGTCTATGGCAAAGCCTGTCACAATGCCATGCTGATGATCCACATGTGCCCCTAAAGGACACACCCGGTAAGGCGAAAAAATATGATATTGATAATTCATACTAATCTTTTATATTCAACATATCACCCAATCCTCTATCGTGCGGTCGGCAACATCCACATCAAGCTCTCCCTCAATCCTTCAGCTGAATCCTGCCCTTTGGCAGTACTCAAGTCCAGACGAATCACGGGATAACTCTCCCACTCCTTCTCCAAGTCCATTATCTTTAGGCCCTCAAAGAGTTCCCGTTCACCCTTGAAATATGACTCCAGCGTTGACGTCAGCAGCGACTTTCCAAACCTACGTGGGCGGCTGAGGAAGATAATTTTTGAATAGTGTGCCAGTTCCCACACCAAATCAGTCTTATCTATATATACATATTCTCCTTTGATAATCTCGGAGAACGTCTGTATGCCTACAGGGTATTTCTTTCTTGCCATAATTATATTATTTAGTGCAAAGATACTCTTTTTCTAAGACGTATGCAAATTATTTTTTTCTTCACAAATAAAAAAACATTCAAATTCGCCATTTTGTGCAGTTTGCACACATAAGAATCTACAATTTTGTGCAGTTACAAATACAAAAAAAGGCATTTTGTGCAGTTAAGACATATTTTTTGCTAACTTTGCACCATAAACAAGCATGAACTATGAACAAATTTACACACTCTTTTTTATAATAATCACAACTGATGAAAAAATACTAATTTCACTCTCCTCTCGCTGCCGAACAAATGCCATTAAACATAATCCTTGGGAAGAACCTCAACGAATCTATTGGAAATATCCTTGCATGACGGATCAAATCATCACACCTGCGTCCCATCGAGCACAACTTTCGTATCAGATATGGATACTTTTCAAAATAGCTCATATCCCTGTTTTGCCCCATATTTCCTACTTCCATTATAAAGTCGCACAACCTATCCGCTTTCCGTTTCCATATCTCATCAACAGAATACAAAGGCATTGCACCGACAGGCATTCCTATATATTCCACCGCAAATGCGCCAAAAGCCCGCCATTCACTCATCAGTCCCATTCTGCGGATTCGTGATTCCAGTAACCGTAAATCTAGTTCCGAGCGATAACTCCAGAGTAATCTGCACCAGTCACATACCTGCCTAAGTCCCATGCCTCCTTTATAGAAATGCGTTAGAATATGCGAAAAGACGTAAACAATGTCACCATTAACTTCTGGCAAAAACACTTGCGTTTTATCATTTATCCACGTTCTAACATTACCGCCACGAATCACATCATTCTTTATGTCATCAAGGACTTTATCGATTTGGGATGACAGCCCACCACGTAAACTTCCATGAAGTTCTACCGTCCATGAATCTATAGTCATTGCTTGATGCATGTTATACTTATGCTCCTTCTCTATATCAGTTGCAAGAGGAATTATACAATCCACGGTTTTTTTGTAGTTGTCCTCACTCAAAAGCAAATCCACATCACCAGATGTCCTCCACAACGGTCTTTCATAGCACTGCGCAATTCCCTGACCTTTTATAAGAAGCGCATAAATATCTTCCTCACGAAGCTTTTCAATTAGCTTAGCCACGAACTCATTCATGGCTAAGTTCTGCTGCTCTACCATCTGCGTCTCGCCTATCAATTGCAGTAATAAATCCTGCGAGAGGTCAGACACACATTTTGACTTATGTCCTTTATACCATTCAATGCCTCGCAGCACAAGCCCTTGAACTGATTGCTCCTCTGCTAACTGATATACCGTTTCCCAACCTACAGGCTCCAAAATTCCGTGATTCCCTAATTCCACAGATTCAGAATCAGCCCATAGTCCTGCTTTAACCAATTCAAAGAAAGTCTGCTGGTTGTTATCCAACTTCATCTGTCCTATCTAAAGCTCTCCAGTGTTACCCTTAATCCCTCGCGAGCATCCACAGGCATCTTCTCCACGCCAAGTGCTTTTTTTATCTTAGCATTTGACGAAACATAGTCCTCTGTCAACTTACGAAGTCTTTCTGAATCCAATGGTAGGTGCAGCATACCACCAACCTTGGCTATACCTGTCATCAATCCTTTAGGCAACTTCCAAATATGAGCCTTCTTACCCAATGACCTGCATATCTCTTCTATCAACTCATTAGTAGAGAGTGCTTCATCATCGCCCATATTATAGATGCCGGATGGTACATCTTTTGTCAGCACTCCATTCACGGCAAAACAAACATTCTCTATTGATGTAAATGTTCTGCAATTCTCAAAAGCCCCCAATGGCCAAGGCATCCCCTTCTTAACTACACCATACAGCAGGTTCAGATTTCCCTTATTGCCAGGGCCATGAATCATGCAAGGTCTGAATATGTATACTCTCTTATTCGTTTTATCTGTCAGATCTGTGTTCGAAAGAATATACTTTTCAGCCGCTATTTTGCTTTCCCCATAAGGGCCGACAGGAGCAGGAACCACATCTTCTGTCAGTACTCCTTCCACTTTATCAGCCGCTGCCTTCGCTGTGCTGAAGAATACGAACTTTTTGATATTATCATGCACCAAGAAGTAATCAAAGATTTTCTTGGTCAAATCGGTATTAACTTTGAAATACACCTCAGCCGCACTCTGGTTCTTCGTGTCATGTGCTTTACCAGCCAAATGAATGATTGCATCCACTTCTGGTATTCCATCTTCCTTGTCAAGATAGTCCCAAGAGAAAGTATATCTCACGCCCTCTTTTGCAGGACTAATGATGTCAAGCCCGTAAATGGTATGCTGCTTTGAAAGAGCCTTCACCAAATTGCTACCCACAAATCCATGAACGCCAGTAATAAGTATTTTCATCGTATCTATTGTAATTTCTTAGTAACACATCTTTGTGATGTCCAATCTCTGTAATCATCACATCTCCTCCATGCTCAATCCCTCGCACTCTGTCTCATACTTTCCATACTCGCCTGTAACCTCCATAAAACGTTTCATCTTCTCTGCCAGCACCTTCAAATCTATCTCGCTCCGTTGTCGCTTCACCTCATAAACTGTAACCCTTTTCTCCAAATCATCCGCTGCAATGATGTCTATCTCATTCTCCCCCTTACGGTCCCACCAACTGTCAATGTGCGTGTAATGTCCACTCTCTTTCATCACCTCCTTAAACCATCGCTCCAGCACCCTACCCGTGTACGTTTCATAGTCGCGCGTCACTATCTCCATAAGTTTCCCGTAGGCATTCGCCTCAATAAAATGGCTATACTTATAGATAAAGCGGAACCAGAACTGCAGAAACAGATCACTCACAGCATACACGATATTCTTGTTGGCAGATTTCTGGAACATAGGCTTCGATTTAGATATCAGCCCATAGTCATTCTCCAATCTCGTCATATAGCCAGACACTTCCGCATGCAGTATGCCTTCAATGTCTCCCCTTGTATTATGTCCTGTTGCAATCAACTTCAGTATGTCAAAATATCGCCCATAGTCACGCCCGAATTCCTCTATTAGCATATTCTTACCCTCATAGATGAAGTACGAATTCTTCGCCACAATACGCTCCAACATCCTCTCTACAGTTGTAGCCCCTGCATCCATCAGCAGTTCTACATACTTTGCTACACCACCCGTATAGGTGTACAGAGCCAACAAATCCTCCTTAGAATATTCAGGGTTATAATACTGCAGTATATCCTTCACCACAGAAGGCGCAAAAGGCTCAATCTTCATAAATTCAGTCTGCCTGCCATATAGAGGTTCCTTCTCGTCACGGAACAGTTTTGTCATCATCGAGTACACAGACCCACACACAATTAAGTTCATCTTTGCCTCACTCTTCTTTCTGTCCCATATTTTCTGCATCTGCGAGAAAATGGCACCATTCACACGACTGAAGTCCTGAAACTCATCAATCATCAGCGTCAAAGGGTGCGTCTTTGATATCTCCATCACATAGTCAAAGATATCCGCAAATCTCTCCACCTTGCCCAAAATAGGCATTTTCAACTTCTCCGTCAGTTCTGCCACAAACTCCTCGCAGAGTACACTCTCCGTGCTTCTCGTCACGAAGAAATACAGCATATTCTCCTCTCCGTAAGCTTTCATCACCAGTGAAGTCTTACCGATACGTCTACGGCCTGTCAAAACTGTAAACTGAGCAGCCTTCTGTGAGAGGACTTTTATTTCCTGTAGCCTCTTTATTTCATATTTCCTATCGAAAAATTCCATATTAAAAAAATTAAAAACAAGCACCTTCATCTACAGAACCCCACAGTTCGGAACTCTTTGTTTCCATCGAAAGATTACCTATTACTATTGCATTGTTACTTAATACTCCGTAAAATTCGAAACCTAAGCCATCATGGGTGAATTGCCCATATCCTGTCTACGGATAAGTATATTTATTCACCATAATATTTTTATCATTATTTATTCGTTCTTGGGTTTATCTTGTCAGATACTTTATACAGCAGTTGTCTGATAAAAGATGGCATGCAAGCTCTTACCAGAGGATAACATACGCCAATATATGCAATCACAGGACACTTACAACGCCATGCTCCCTTAAAGCCGACTTTAGCACGCCACCACCCTACTCTGATGTTGTTTCTGGCCACGCTATCCTTGAAAAAACGATAATAGAGCAGTGGTTCATCTATGTTTTTGCACTTCAATCCATTTTCCACACACCTAAACCATAATTCATAATCGTCCTGTCGTGGCCCAGAATTGGGATTATAATTGCCTACGCGAAGCAATGAGGACTTCTTAAATGAAACAGTAGGATGAATGAAAGGACACGTCCATACATTACGATATATTTCTTGTTGCAACTTAGGGACAATCATACCTTTAATCACCTTACCTTCTTCATCTATCATGGTTGCGAAAGACCCTACTATCTCCAAACCGTTATCTTTCTCATATTCTTTAATAACACGCTCAAATCTATTAGGATAACAAATATCGTCTGTATCCATGCGGAAGACTATCTCGTTCCGGCACTTTTTCAACCCTATATTCAGTGCAGTGCTTAGTCCATTGTTTTTTTCTTGAGGATACACCTCCAAAGCCGAATATTGCTGAGCATATTCATCCACCACCCTTTGTAATTCATCACCAATAGGCCCATCAATTACAAGCACCACCTGCTCTGGCTGAACAGTCTGTGTGAATATGCTATTTAAGGCCAAGTCCAAGTAATGAGGATTCTCCTTATAATAAAGAGACATTAATACAGAAAAACGCATCATGATTTCATATTTTGGCTCTGAAAAT
>CACYEC010000542.1 GCA_902773225.1 uncultured Bacteroidales bacterium | reverse complement strand
TTTGAACACAAAGCAATGAGGTCTTTTAATTCGATTTCATGTACTCCGTCAAAGTTGGCCATAGGATTCTTATGATGAATTTCAATGAATCCTTTGCCTCTTTCTCCGTATACCTTTTCAAAATTGAAACCACATACTTGACAAGTATATTTGTCTCGTTCTGCGCAAAGATTACGTATCTTACGATTTCTTACGCTTCTGAAAAACGTTACTTCTTTTATAACACCTTCAGTCGCCTTTTGCTGTTCCTCTTCTATATGCTCATTTGGTGAATTCGATGTGCCATCATTAATGGTTTTGCTCTGTAAATATTCGATATAACGCTCTATTAAAATAACTTTAAAATCGTTTGCCGATATTGTACCACCCATTGCAAAAGATCTATGTGACAAAAGGAAATGTTTGATACTCTTAGCATCATTTACATCCTTTATGAAGAGCAGTTTATCACTAAGATTATGCTTCTTTATAAAGTTGTCCACATTGGGAATCGCTTTGAACACTTTATCTGCATTTATGAGCGAGGGACGATAATATTCAATGAGAAACTCATGAAACTCAGCCTTCCACGCTTTGCGCATGGAAGGTTGAGTTATGTCATATTGTTCAATCGTAATCATTAGTCTTCTATTTCTACTATATACATAATTGGCTTTGTTCGAATGAGATTAATTGGGTCTTTTGTCGTATCACTCATTGTATAGCGTCTTGCTTTCCTATCAACATCCCACTCATTAATAATTCCACCATGTGGATAGATATTCAGTTTCTTATTACCACATTCTCCAGAGAGAACTCGCCAATGAGCTAATGATTTTTCATTACGACAATCATTCTCCCACATATCTTTGGCTTCATCCGCAGATTTATCATAAGTATTTTCTATCCAATCATTGGCAAGGCTTTCAAGGATAGTGTTACGACGCTCCCACTTTTCGATATTTAGCCAAGGACTATATACTTCATATGATATGTTTGTATAGTACTTTTCATTGACAAAGGTGACATGGAAATTATCTTTCCGTTCCATCTTCTTCAGCAGAACATCAATGAAATGCATCGTAGTGATCATTCCTGTAACACTCTTGAAATGTTCGTCGGTATATGATATTTTTACGATTTCATTGCTGTCCTTGCAATATTGGAAGAATCCATCAATATCCAGTCCTTCTTCTTTTGCTGATTTTAAAACAACCTCTGCAAGTTCTGTACTCTTGCATGCCTTTGATTCATCAGAGTTAAGATAGAACACGCATGTTGATGCATTGTTGGCAATCTCTAAAGCATGTTTCTTGGAGAAATCATACAAACTGTCAAGATTATCAATACAAAATACGCTTCCCTTAGCCCAATCCCCATTCATAGATGCCGTATTCTTATCATCTGTAAAGTATAGGCGACCATTCACAAATGCGAGAGGATAGAATCCGTCATCCATCAGTTGAGAAGTAGAATACAATTTTGCCCATCCGTTTTGAGGAAGAACCGAATAGGCTTGAGTAGGCACATTCTTGTTTGTTGGGATGAGCAAATCCACTTTATTGGAACCAGTGGAATGATCTCTAATAACGTTTCTTAATCTATGTTCCCACGTCTTTCTTACTTCTGTCAATTCAGATGTAGAGTAGTTCCAATTGTCGAAATCATCATTACAGAAAAGTGTTCCTTCGCTTGGCGCTTCTTTGAAATCTTTGAGAATATCTATAAAGTTCGCCCATCTTGCAGATGAATAGCGCGAATTCTTTACTTTGTCAGGAGTGCTATCCCATGTGTTAAGTTCTGCCTGCAACCATTCTTTGGCTGCATCAATATCGATGTCATTCAGATACCGCACTGTAAATTTATCCAGCATTTCCTCTTTGTCTTGAATCGTGTCAAGCATATCTTTGGCTCGCTTGATTACATCCAATCTGATATTAGTTTCACTTAACTTGTTGGAATAACCAGACCCCCCGGGGTTTGTATCAAAGATACATAAGTTGCCATTCAGCATAATCGTGAAGTCAACGGATTCTCTGTCTTTACCAATATACTCTGTAAATGCACGACATAGGGCTAAGCCTAGTGTAGTTAACAAAGGCTTATCGTCCGTTTTATTCACAAGGAGACCATCTGCTTTCTTAATTTCCATCTCGCAGAAATCAGTTTGGATAAGACCACCGATAATGACATTCCTATAATATCTATTTTTAGGAGGAATACATAGTTTTGGTTTGCCATTATCGTCCACGTTATTGATGGAGTAGTGGCAAGCAAAATTGTTTTTCCCAGTTTCAGAAATCATGGCCGATGGTATTCCCTTCATGTTGCCTGAAGGACATGGCGCATTTTCCAATTCCATTTTACCACATGCCGGGCACATACAGTATCCGAAACCAATGCCATCATTGTAGTACATAATCTTAGCCTCACCAGCATCCAAATTACAACGGGTGCTCATCAGATGGTGACC
>CACYEC010000541.1 GCA_902773225.1 uncultured Bacteroidales bacterium | reverse complement strand
CCATGGGATGATGACATTGATGTAATGATGCCCCGAAGAGATTATCAAAAACTACTTGAGCTTTTTCAGTCTGATACTTGTACTTTATATCATTATGCAATACAGAAATCCTATATGATTTCTTATGCTAAAATAAGTGATAATAAAACCTATGTGAAAGAAGATGTTGTTTATAAGAGTGATTATGGCATAGATATAGATATTTTTCCTTTGGATTTTTTTCCTGACACAATTGAAGAATCAAAGAAATGGTCAAGATGCCTTGGTTATTATAAAGATATTAGAGATGTGAAAAATATCAAACTATCAAGAAAGCGTTCCATTACTAAAAATATTACCTTAGCTTTCTTAAGATTATTCGCAGCTCCTATTCCAATGAAGTGGCTTGTTAGAAAAGTTGATATTATTTCTCAAAAATATGCATCTAAAACTGATGGGTATCTGGGTAATATGACCAATGGCTATCGTATGAGAGAACGCAATCCAATGGCCGAAAAATTGATAGATGTGGAATTCGAAGGCCGATTATTTAAGGCTATTGATAATTATGATGTTTACTTAACAGGATTATTTGGCGATTATATGAAACTGCCTCCTAAAGAGGAGCGTGTGTCGCATCATGCATATAATGCTTTTTGGAAATAGATGGGGCTAAGAATGTCCATATTACTACAGATTAATATTACTGCCAACTGGGGCAGCACTGGAAAGATTGCTGAGTCCATCGGAATTGCTGCAATCAAAGCAGGTTGGGAGAGTTATGTGGCTTATGGTCGTTGGTGTAACCCCTCGCAGTCGCAGCTCATTAAGGTTGGCGGGCGATGGGACAAGTATCTTCATTATGCAGAACAGACTATTCGTGATAATGAAGGGCTTTGCTCTAGAAATGCAACCAGAAGGTTAATTCGGCAGATTGAAGAACTGAAGCCTGACTTGGTGCAGTTGCATAATCTACATGACCATTATCTGAACTATAAGTTACTTTTTGAATATCTGAACCTGACGGATGTCAAAGTGGTTTGGACGTTCCACGACTGTTGGGCCTTTACGGGGCATTGCTTCCATTTCGTGACGAAGAATTGCAATAAATGGAAAACAGGTTGCTTTAGCTGTCCGATGAAAACCGTAATGCCTAAGACCTATTTGGATAGATCTCGTGAGAACTATGAATTGAAGAAAACTCTTTTTACAGCAAATAAGAATCTGACGATTGTATCTGTCTCTGATTGGATGGCGGAATTTGTGAGGCAGTCGTTCCTCAAAGATAAGCGGATTGAGGTTATTAAGAATGGGGTAGACCTGAAGGTGTTCAGACCTTTAGAGAGAATGACGGAAGATGGTGCATTTCGTGTCCTGGCGGTTTCAAGTGTTTGGAATAAGGAGAAAGGTCTTTATGATATCTTTAAGTTAAGGGAACTATTGCCCGATAATTATCAGATTACCATTGTTGGCCTTGAGGCAAAACAGGCGGATGGGCTTCCTTCAGGTATTAAAGGCGTTCAAAGGACACAGAATGTGCAGGACTTGGTGCAGCTTTACTCTGATGCTGATGTGTTGATTAACCCCACTTATGCAGACACTTTCCCCACAGTCAATTTGGAGGCATTGGCATGTGGCACACCAGTAATCACATATAGGACAGGCGGTTCGCCAGAGACTATTGACGAAAAGACTGGATTGGTAATAGAACAAGGGGACGTGGCGGCAATGGCGGCTACAGTTCAAAAGTATAAGAGTTTAAGCGCTCAAGAAAAAATGGCGGTGTCGGAGGATTGCAGGAAGCGTGCTGAAACTTATTTTGATAAAGACAAGTGCTTTGAGAAGTACGTGGAACTATTTGAAAGTTTGATAGCTTAATGGCTTAGTATCTTAGTAGCTTACGGTTTAACGAAGCCAACTGCCGCATCAAAAATGAGGATACTGCTGATAACGAATCATTTCTACCCAGAGGAGTTCAGGTGTAACGACTTGGCATTTGAACTGAGTCGGAGGAGGCATCGCGTGACGGTGCTGACAGGAATACCGGACTATCCGAAGGGGAAATTTCATGAGGGTTACGGGCTCTTCAAGAAGCGTATAGAACGGGTGCAGGGAGTGAAGGTGCTGCGCTCGTTTATTATTCCGAGAGGAAATGGTGGAAAAGTAAGGCTGGTGCTGAACTATTTGTCATCGTTTCTGGCGCAGTGCTTCGACGCTGTGCTGTTAGGGCTGTTCGGCCGGTATGACTATGTGCTGGTGCATGAGACCTCGCCGGTAATGGTGGGTGTGCCAGGGGTGATAGTCTCGAAAATGAAGCACATCCCGATGGACTTCTGGGTGCTGGATCTCTGGCCGGAGAGTCTGCAGGATGCAGGAGGCATCAATAACGAAAAGGTACTGGGCTTATTCAGCAAACTGACAACATGGATATACAGACATTCGAGGAATATACTGATCAGTAGCCGAG
Organism: uncultured Bacteroidales bacterium; assembly: GCA_902773225.1. Taxonomy (GTDB): domain Bacteria; phylum Bacteroidota; class Bacteroidia; order Bacteroidales; family Bacteroidaceae; genus RUG11857. The sequence continues at coordinate 158 of CACYEC010000541.1, read as the reverse complement.
GATTCAGGAAGTCGATATGTGAGAAGGGTGACTTCGAAGAAAAGATTATTTATTTTCCGAACTGGGCGGACGTAGCGCTGGCAAACACGGATAACACGAATACAACGGATACATCTCCCATCTTACATCTTCCCTCTGACATCTTCAAGGTGATGTTT
>CACYEC010000540.1 GCA_902773225.1 uncultured Bacteroidales bacterium | reverse complement strand
TATTGCATCTATTTATCAGAAAGGTAACTGTAGTAACCTCCGCACTTTGAAGTATAATCTTGATATCTATGAAACTGTATATGATATAATAGGTAAAACAATCCGATCTGAAAATGAACAACATGTGAATGCAATAAAAGACTACATGTTGCTACTTAGTATGGTGTATTCAATTGAGTATAGAAGAGATAATAATGAGGAAAAATTGAAAAGCTTGTCAGAGATAAACAAGCAGTGGAGTTACCAAATAGATACCATAAACAGCCTGAGAAGACAATCTGAAGATAACGATAATATTCAGAAAACTCAGGATGAAAAAAGTGAAGCAGAAAAGATTGTTGATTATCAGAGACACATTAAGAAATGCTATTTTAGCAATACCTATATTTATGGAAGCAGTCTACCGATGATAGAGTATCTTTTGACCGGGTATTGCGACGAAAGCGAAATGAAAAATAACATACTGAGAATTGAAGCAGAAGCGAAACAGTATGAGATTTCTGAGGAGAAACAATTATATCAAGATTTAACTCAGTTCTGGGATACTGATGACAATGTAATGCAGGAGGCGGTTAAAAAAACGATGGAAAGAGTCCGGGAAGCCAGTTTCTTGCTACAGGACTATCCTTTATTCTTTCTTGCCTTGCAGCGACTGCAGAACTTTGGGTTTATAGATTTAAAGATGCCCGTATCAAAGTTACAAGTGATATTTGATACTGCAATATCAAAGTTTCAGAACTGTCCATTCATTGAAGTGCTTGATTCATACTACTACCAAAGTGATGAAGTGAGTACCCCAGAGTATATGTCGTTGGTCAACAAAGTGAAAGAAATTAATGCACTTAATAACCAAAAGAACTTAACGACAGAATTTGAGAATATTGTAAAAGACGTAAGTTCGTCGGAAAACTTGAGCAAATACAAATACTTGCTTACTTACTTGTTTAAGAATATTGGAGCGGAGCAGTTTATCGAGTTGTTTACTGCATATCATAATAGTCGTAAGCGTGATTATTGGAACTTCTTTGATGAGAGATATGACAATAAAGAGTGTTTCGATTTAGATAGAGAGTTTATTGATAATCTTCAAACCAAACTAAATAAATATCTTTCTGATTCAAATGTAGGGCCGTCTGGTACTCGAAAGTATTGTTCAAAAATACTGGAATTGTTGGACAAAAAGGTAGAGCAATTTGGAGGGCTTCTGGAATGATGCAAGACGAACGATGGAATAAAAGATATCAGGACGTGATGGACTTTATGGAGAAGAACCATAGGAATCCGTCGAAATACGTTGATTCTGAGCGCGGGTTTAGGAATTGGGTTCGGCATCAGCAGAAGTTGGTGAATAAAGGTGAACTGAAGGATGAGAGGTTTAATCAGTCCTGAAAGGTATTTGAGCTTTTTACTCGAATGTGTTTGTGCCGCAGAGAAAGCCTAAAGATGTTTTATCAGAACAATAAATAAGGACTAATCAATAATAGAGAAGAAATAACACTTTATGGAGTCTATAAAATTTTATCAAGGACAAGAAGACATCGTTGTTGTTGAGAAGGAAAACTACGGACAGTCAATATTCCGGGAACAGTACATCAGGGCGTTGCTGCAATTGGAAAAGTTTGTTGTAAGTCCTAAGAAGGATGTCCCCAGCATATTGGCTTTCTGCGGTGACAGAGGCGAAGGGAAATCTTCATGTATGGAAACGGTGCGTGAGATTATAAGCAATATCAAGGCACCGGTCGTGCAGTCCTTTATGAATGAGACGGTAATTGAGCATGATAATGACAATGAGATTTCCTTGTTGAGCCGTTGTCAGACTCTGAACAACTGTACATTTGAACTCCTTAAAACGGTTGATCCTGCTTTCTTTGACGAAAGGCACAATGTTCTGGAACTTGTGCTGGGTGAGATGTTCTCAAGATTCAAGCAATACATAAAAGAGCACCCAGAAGTAAAGAGAACAAGAAGATCGGATTACGAAAAACTAGAAGGGTGTTTTCACGATGCCAAGTGGTGTCTGACACAGATGGAAAGGGGGCTAAGGAGCAATTATGATCCCATAGAGGAATTGGATTCTTTGTCTGTCGGTGCCCAGCTTCGAGACAAGATGGGAGCATTGCTGAAAGAGTATCTTGGATTCTGGCCTGTTACAGAAGCTCAACGGAATAATGAGCAAGCTAATCCGCAAGCAGAGGAAGCAAAAAGGTTTCTTGTCATCAGCATAGATGACCTTGACCTGAATGTGAGTGAGGCCTATAAAATGGCTGAACAGTTGAGGAAATACTTGGTTGATGAGCGTTGTATCCTGCTGATCTCACTGAAGGTTGACCAGTTGATAGAAGTGATTTCCAACTATCTTGACAAGCAGACAGCCCCTAATAAGTCAATGGATACGCCTGAAATGGCAGCGAAGTACCTGACCAAGTTAATCCCGATGGAAAACAGAATTATCATGCCAAAGGTTTATGACCTTTGTGATAATCATTTGCAAATCTACAGGAATGATGACCATGAGCATCCGACGGATTACAACTCGGTAAAGGAGGCTGTCGTGCAACTTATCTATATCAAAACCCGATTCCTGTTTTATAACGGTAAGGGTGGTGTGTCAATGATTGTGCCCAACAACCTAAGAAGCCTGCGCCATCTGATAGGTATGCTGGTAGATATGCCGGCCTTTGAAGGTAATGACAGCTCAATGGCAAACAAGCATGCTTTCAAGGCTTATTTCTACCAGACATGGGTACACCAATTGAATAAGAAGAACCAGTTGTTTGTTCAAAGGCTCACCAGTGGCAGTGAAGCTAATGATGTTAACAAACTGACTGTCTCTACCTTGGCGGAGTTTATTCCGACAGACAGGGAGAATGAACTGATTGCTGACATTGTA
>CACYEC010000539.1 GCA_902773225.1 uncultured Bacteroidales bacterium | reverse complement strand
GGACGCTTTTTCTTTTTCCAAAAACCCATACCCCAAGGGGTGTACATGGCATTCAATTTAAAGAATGAATTTCCTTCACTTTTAATGGGGAAGAACCATCTGTATCCACTGAGAGCCACCACGCTTTCGTCATCTTCAAACCGTTGGAATCCTTTGTTCATATACTCCAGGAAGCAAGGAGAGAAAACATTGTCATCTTCCGTAATGATATAGTGATCATAAGGTTCAAGACACTCTTTCAGCAAGCAGGTCAAATTCCCACGGTCACCGGGCATCCAAGTGCCATAGTTCTCACTACGCTCAATCAGGTGAAGCTTTTTAAACCCGAAATCGCCACAATTCTCCAGAAACTCTTTATTTACCTTCCATCCTTCGACATACTTCTCGGATGGAGGATAATCCAATGCAACATAGACCTCTGTTTGATCCGCACCTGTACAACGAGCCAATGATTCCAAGCACTGGCGTAAATGCTGGTAACGATTCAGTGTAGGGATAAAGATGGGGGCAAAGGATTCGCAACTCATAACAGAGACTCAAAGAAATTATTCCACAACTCCATTTTGTGCTTCCAACCTCTCTTTAAGATGATGTCCATCACTTCCTCAGGTAGTGGCTCGATGGGCGTATGATAAGCCTTGACGACACACTCCCCTAAATTCTCCAATCGATCTACTGGAAAATAGCACGAAGGTTTGTACTTCTCCAAGTAACCATAATAAATCCAAGATCCATGAACGACTTTCTTGTTACAGGCGACATATTCCATCACGCATCGGGATCCGGCATCCGTAGTCTGAACATGAACGAAAATGTCAGTTGCCATCCTCAACTTCAGCAAATCCAACATTTCCAGATTCTCCTCGACAGACGCCACGTGAAACCCCAAGTCCTTAGCCTTTTCCTTGATGGCTTCAGTATAGGTATCGCTCCATTCCGTTCTTCCATAGGTAAATGGGAACATGAGCGTCAAATTCTCGGGAAGTTGCTCCCGCACGCGATGGATAGCCTCAATTATTGCTTCATGCCTCTGTTCTTTCTGGGTATTATACCCACAAGTAATCACATACCGGCCATTCAACCCAAACCTCTCTTTTGCTTCTTCATTGGTGACATTCACTGAATTCTCTTGAATGAAATCAAAGAACGCGCCTCCCCAACCCATTCCGACCAACTTTTCCGGTTCGACCTTAAATTCATCAATCAATCTTTTCCCAATTTGAGACTCTTTCCCGACCGTAACAAACTGTGATGCCTCATACACTCCCTGTAATTGATGAATTTTCTTGCTTCCTTCAATACGAAACACATCACTACCCCATGGACTGATAACAATATAGCGTGATACCTTCTTTATCCATGGCATAACATGAGAAAACGTAGGCATCACAAAATGAATATTGACGATATCATAGCGTTTTTTTGACAGGCAAATAAAGGTTCTTAAAAAGAGAAATCTCTTTATCAATCCATCAACCAACTTATTGCCATACTCTCTCGACGGTTTCTGAAAAAAAGAAATCTCTGATGTGTTCTCTACAATTCCAGTAGGCATAGAATTCATCCCAGATTCAGGTTCGCTCGTCAATAAACCAACCTTGACATCGGGATTCGTCTTCTTCAAATTAACGATAAACTCCTCCACATGCCCAAGATACGCATTCCATGCGATTACCAGTATGCTATAACCCTTCATAAACTGGATCAAGAACTCTATAACACATTTATCATCTTCAAATACTCCGGCCATTCCCCCATATCTTTCCAAGCTTGCTCACTCACAGGGAAACAGCCGACTCTTCCTCCCCTAGACTTGATCTTTTCCATCAAGTGAGTTATGTGGAAAAACGCTCCTACCGGAATCTCATCGATGCATTCTGGATTGAGAATATACACACCCGTATTGACTTGGTAAGTCAGTTCAGGCTTCTCACTCAAAGACACCATTAGGCCATCCTCTCCAGTCTCTATAACTCCATAGGGAATCTTGAAACTCTTTACCATCGTAACGATTGTAAGATCGTTGTGATTGCTCACATGGTAATCGTAGACATCACGGTAGTCCTGCTCGTTGATGCTGTCGCAGTTGGAGACAAAGAACGGAGTCGTGATCTTACCTTTAAGCAACGAAACACTGCCAATCGTTCCCAATGGTTTATCTTCCTGAAAGAACTCTATATCATATTTGTGGTCAAGTTGGCCGAGATAATACTTCATGATATCGGCCTTGTAGTTGACCGACATATAGAATTTCGTGCAGCCAATCTCCTCGAACTGGTCGAGGATGGTCTCCAAGATGGTTTTTTCACCGATAGGTACCAGAGGTTTGGGAATGACGTTGGTGATAGGCTTCAGACGGGTCCCTTTACCTCCAGCCATAATGACCACGGGCAGGTTAATCTTCTCTCTCTCGGTAAGTTCCGCCTTCTTGAAGAGGTCGCCCCAAAACCACACATCCACCAGTTCTCCCTGTTCGTCAAGAATGGGCATCACTTCAGCACGCAACCGACGCATCTTCTCGCGAATGCTCTCCTCCCCTTCCGACAGGTAGCCGTAAACCTTGTTCTTGTTCAGGATATAGCTCACCGGCTCCTTCAGGGCAATGTTCTTGATGATGGCCCTCTGGATGTCTCCGATGGTGATAAGCCCCTCGAAGTGTTCGCCGCTGAACACGAGCAGTATTTTCACCTTCACTTCATCCATCTGCTTCATGGCATCGAGCAAAGAAGTTGAGAGCGAAACAATCCTATCTTTAATCTTTAATGAATTCATGTTATTCTTTCGGTTATTCTACTTGAATAACGCAGTTAAAAAAGGCTTGAATAAAGTTGTATCCGATCATCTTCAGAAACAAATATAACAATACTATGAATATAAAATGAAAACTTTTACAATTGGTATGAAATAAGTATTTTTGTCTCGGACTTGGTACTTTGTCCGGAGGTCTCTCCGGCGAGTTTAATAGGGAAGCCGGTGTGATTCCGGAACTGTGCCCGCAGCTGTGTCATCCTTTGCGGCGCTCCACTTTTTGCCATTGAGGGCTTGTCCTTCGAGAAGGCGTGAGCGTTGGGAGAAGTCAGAAGACCTGCCATTGTCAAGTTTAGCATTCGGGCTCGGGGACAAGTCCGTGCGGTAACGTTTAAATCTTTTTCTATCATGAAAAAAGCAAGATTGCTTTTGCTTTTTGGTGCGCTTGTCTCAGTATTTGCGTGCCAGAAGGATCCCATTCCGGAAACTCCTTCAAAAGATGCCGACCTCACCGGTGTAAAAGTGGATGTCAGTGCCATCTCTACTTCTGCAAAGAAAGTCTTCGTACTTAACGAAGGCGGCATGGGGGCCAACAATTCAACTCTTGATTTTCTGCGCTTCTCTGATGGCAACTACATCACTGGCGCATTCAAAAAAATGAATCCCGGAGTCGGCGCAGGTCTTGGCGATGTAGGTAACGATATTGCCGTCCATGGTGACGAAGTCTGGATGGTAATCAACAATTCCGGTATCGTTGAAGTCGTCTCTGCCAAAGATGAAACTGAAATCGCGGCCATCACTATTCCTACCCCTCGCAATATTGCTTTCGACGACACATACGGATACGTCACATCTTGGAATGGAGCTTTCGTTTCGGGCAGTTACGATGAAAACTACAACTATGTCATCACCGATTCTGCTAATCCTAAGGGTGTCGTTTATCGTATCAATCTCTCCTCAAAAAAAGTGGAAGGCAATGTTGAAGTCGGTTATCAGCCTGAGGGAATCGCCTGTTATAACGGCAAGCTTTACGTGGCCAACTCTGGTGGTATTTCCAGCCAACTTCCTCCCTCCTATTCCTATGATAAGACCCTAAGCATCATTGATACAAAGTCGTTCAAGGTCAGTCAAACAGTTGAAGTCCAAGTCAATCTCAAGAGCGTTTTCTCCGATGGATCCG
>CACYEC010000538.1 GCA_902773225.1 uncultured Bacteroidales bacterium | reverse complement strand
CTGTTCTCACCAACGCTCCATATCGACGAGGGATTGTCGTAGTCCGCGCTGAACCACGACAGCGGAACGGATGTCACTTCCAGACCCATGCTGACCAGCCCGCCGTCCCACTCCGAGCCGTGGAAAAGCAGTGTGTAAGCCGAACCCACACCGAAACCCTGCGGAACGCTCCCGTCAAAGGCGAACATATAGTACTCGGCCTCGCCCTCATCGCTCATGCCCGGGTTGAACGTCACGTCGTAAGCCGAGCCGTCATACACCAGTTTGCAACCGCACGACAAAGCCTCCGCGTTCACCGACACCGTGCCGCTGACTATCGACTTCTGGCCGTTCATGTAGATACTGCCCTCCGTCACACCGAAAGTGGCGCGAACGCTCAGCGTGTATGTACCCGCTGACAAACCCACACTGACGTCAAGGTGCATTCCTACACGCACAATGCCAGAGCCCACCATGTCAACATCCACCGACGACGAAGCCAGCACAACCGCCGTGTCGCCCGGCTTGCTCGCCAACAGACTCAAGGCGACGCTTCCCTTGCCAACGCTCGTCTCCCCGTTCACCATACGGGCCCTGAAGTCGATGTCACCGCCCAAAACGCACTCCGAGGCGTTCAGCAGTTCAAGCGAACCCAGTTCAGCCGAGTACAAGTCACGCTCACCCGAACCCCGCCCCAGCGTGTAAGTCTCCCTCACACCGCCGCCGTGCAGCATACCCAGCGTCACCTTCTTCGTCCCGTCAACGAAACCAGTCATCCCACTCGGCACCCTCGTAGAAGTTATCTCACCCGTCTCCGTCACCGCGAATCTCAGCGAGCGTCTGTAGGTGCTTGGGACGTTCTGCGTGCCTCCGTAAGCGAAGATGGAGTTCGCGTACTCCTGCGTGTCGTTCTGTACGCTCATCCGCTCCACATTCACCCCAAGGCGGAAAACGTAAGGCTCCCCCGCGCCCTCGCACTTGCCGAAATGGAGGATGCCGTCCTTGACCCACCACTCCGACTCGTAAGCGTCCGAGATGGCCTTCAGAGCCGACAGCATGTCAATGCCCCCATAGACGATGCACTTCCGCTCCATCGCCTTCTCAGCAGTAATCTCTATCGGATAGAGACCGCCATCGACAGCGTTGAAGCAATCCACACCAGCCAAGATAGCGTTGTCAACCACTGCCCGCGCGTGGCTCTCCAAGGTGTCAGTCAGCGTCCAGTGCGTCTCCTTCCGCACAGCAGTGCCGTCACCCAACGTCGCCGGAAGCGTATGAACCTTGTTCCGCAATGCCATATATGGTGCCTCCAACTTCAGCGTGTAGTCATAACCGCCCGTACCCGGATTCCACGCAGGCAGCTGCTCCTCCGTCACCACGAACCGACCGAACAACTCGTCATCGCACCAGGCGCCAACAGCGAAATGAACAGCTTCACCCAACGAGAACACCAACTCGATGTAGTCATCCTCCATCAACCTGAACACCCGTTTGGATTCCGGCGTGATGGGAATGGTGGCGATAGTCTTTATGTTTTCGGACAGGTTGTTCGAGAACGGTTCTTCACGAATGATGCTGATGGTAGATGATTTTCTTTCTTTCATGATATTGTGTCTTACGTAGGGTTACGGATATGGTATCTCATGTCTTTCCTGTGCAAAATTAACATGTTGTTTTCTGTTGTCTTGCATTTTTGTAAAGCGAATGCACTTTTTGGATGTGTTTTCCTTTTCCCAAAGGGGGAGAAATGTGTCGATACCTTGCAAGTATAGCCATGGTGTCTGCCATCACTGAGCCTCATCCGCTCATGCGTAGCAACGGCAGTGGGGATGCCAGCCCGTGAACTTGAAGTCCTTCGGGTATTTCCCCGCCAGCTTGTCACACATGTCCTCGAACTTGTGGGGCTTACCGTCCTTGCCCTTGCACGTGTGGTTGCTCGTTGAGAATTTTACATAAAAAATCCGTTACTTTTAAAAAGCAGCGCTTTTTTTTATGATTTAATCTTTCTCAACGTTTTCGGTAAACCAAATGAGCAGAGCCAACCGTCGTTCGAAGCAAGAGCAGAGTCAAACTTGTTTGAACTAATCCGCAGAGGCATTCTGCTTCGCTTCATGCACCCACGGTTATTGAGAGGTGTCTCTTTCAAGGACATGGAGTTTCAACAAATTCGTAAGCGATTTTTAGAAGTTGCTTTATGAGATGACGCATTCTCTTAACCATCTGGCGAAAACAGGGTCAGAGATAGTGACTTCGCGTCCATCAAGTTCGATGAGGTCACGTTCCAACAAAGCGTTTTTTAAACGGGGAATGTTGGAGGCACTCCCAAGGTCGAACCCATCACGCACTGACCGTTCGCCCAAATCAGAATGATGACCTGCTATGATAGCACGGAGGCAGTTGAGTTGGTAGCCTGTGAGTGTGGATATCTGTTGCTTGAATAAAGGAGTACAAGCATCGAGAAGAAAAGAAAAAGCCGCTTTCAAATGATCCGATGTTGTTGTCTGCCCTTCACTAAGCATTGACAAAACAATACCAGCCAACTGCTGCACGTATGAACTCTGCTGTTCGACCAACGTACATAACTCTGTGATGATTTCGTCTGATATATGGCATCCCTTCCATGCAAAATGACTTTGGATATATCCAATCCACGCCGAAATAGGTATCTTGGAAAGATACATCATTTGACCGAATTGGTAGAAGGGTTTGCTGCGTAATCCAAAAAGGTTAGTCATCAAATGCTTTTTACTGCCGAAAAGACAATAGTTGGTCAGATGCTGGTGTTGCCAGACAGAACGAAGGCGTTTTTGGACTGTGATAGAATCCGCAAACTCTCCAATCTGCTGAAATTCATCTATGCAGACAATAATGCGCTTGCCTTTCTGGCGGGCTATCTGTTCTGGAAGGTTCAGTATCTCTTCAGGGGAATGGGTTGCAGGAGTGATTCCTAAAGAAAGGGATATGTCGGAGTTGGGTTCAGGGCTGATGGAAATCTTGGGTACGAGACGAGCCACGAATTCACGTGCATTTTCCATCCATAGTTCTTTGCGGGAAGCCGTTTGTGTCAGTAGTGCTGCGGACAGCGTGTTATAGAAATCATATTCCGTCTTGCATGGGAACATATCCAGATATACCACCATCACCCGTTCGGTATCCATCATCCTTGCCACTTTCTTTACCAGTGAGGTCTTGCCCCAGCGACGTGGAGATACAAGGATTGTGTTGACTCCTGACTCAAAGTTCATACGCAGTTGGCGAGTTTCTTGCTCGCGGTCTGTGAAATTGTAGTCTTCGACGGCTACACCAAACACGAATTCACGTTTTTCAAACTCTTCTTTCATAATTGATACATTCTGCAAAAAGTGATATAATATGCTGGATATACGCAGGGGCAAAAGGGCTCGACATCCTTTTTGCATTGCAAATTTAGAATATTTATTTGATAACACAAAATTGTGTGACACAAAATTGTGTGACACAATTTTGTGTTATGGTAATTTTGTTGGTTTAGAGATGGTTATGAACTAATTAGCGGTGGGCGATCCTTTCAAGGGTGTGGGTGGGGAGTATTCGCTCTTCATCCGCTCATGCGTCGAGTAGTTGGGGTTCACACCCAATGCCCTCACTTGTTGCTCGGCATATTCTTCTGTCTTATTCATTTTTTAGGTTTATATTTGGCTTGAATCTGAATTTGTTGTATTTTTGCGACACAAAATATTGCCGTATGGAAACAGTTTTCGACCATAACATAACTGAGGAGGAATGGAATTGCATTTGCGGACTCGACAAAGAACTATACCTTAAAGTTGTCGATGAAGATTCAGCACGTTTGCATTTAGCCTTTCTCTATTATCGCCGAAGCAATGATAAACCGATATATATATGAACAGGCTGAAACTTCTTCGCTTTCTTTTCGCCCTTTTCGTTGTGCTAACGGTGATCTTTGGCATTGGGCTAATTGTCCCAGAAATGAGGGGCAATGTACTTGGCAGAATAGGACTGTGGTGTGGTTTTATCTCACAGTTTCTTCTTGCAGTGGTTATGTATTCTGAGATGAGAAGGGAGAAAAAGGGGCAGGACAAGTGACGATTCAAAAATCGCTCTCAATCACATCGCGTTTTCTCGGAGAATTTTCATAACTTTGCAACTCAAGGGGTCTTCTATGAATTCCTCGTTCACAAAATAACCAATCATTCACAATAAGATGAGACTACAAAAGACAATTACAATCGCTCTGGTGATGACGCTTGCATTGTTCATCGCCTCATGTGGCAGTAAGCAGAATCCTGCAAATCAAGCAGACGCTACTGAAAGTATAGACAGCACGGCGGTGGATTCCGACGTTGCCGTAGTTGAAGAACCGTATGATTTTGAAGCCATTGCCAAGGCTATCGATGGCTGTGAGTCATTATATAATTTCGAAGACGGTGTGGCTCGTGTTAACATGAAGGATGAACATTTCTATATCGACCTGAAAGGTCGCAGGGTAGAAGACCCCAACGAGGAAGACAATCCGAATGAGTTGACCTGCGATTACAAAAACGGGAAGTTCGGCTACAAAGACCATGAGGGCAATGTGGTCATTCCCCACAAATTCCATTTCGCCCATGATTTCAGTGACGGCATGGCCATTGTCGTGAACGAGGAGGGATTGGTAGGCTACATTAACACCAAGGGAGAGTTGGCCATTCCCTACCAGTATGGCACGATGGCCGAGAGCGACGGCAACGATTTCCATGAGGGTCTCTGTGCCGTGGTTGTGGACGATGCTCATGAATGGTGCAGTTATGTCGATAAGACGGGTAAGCAGGCTTTCCCCGGTGTTTTCAGTTCGGCAGGCGATTTCAGCGAAGGAATGGCAGCCGTCAAGATTCCTGGTAACAGTGAAGAAAACATCAATCCCCTCTTTGGTTACATCGACCATTCGGGCAAGATGGTCATCGAACTTCCTGACGGCTGGTGGGGACACAAGTTCAGGGACGGAGTGGCTCAGATTCAGAATTTAGACTCCTGCTACATCATCGACAAGACAGGCCAACGTCTCTTCAAGGTGAACAACGACGTCATCTATACAGGCAATGATATCAGATACTCAGAAGGTCTGGCTGTTGTCTATGGCAAAGGCAAATATGAGAAGAAGCGCGGTTTTATGGATAAGACAGGCCGCATCACTTTCTGTCTCGGTGATGAAGAATGACAGAAATTAAAGTTTCGGTAGTTATGAAAAAGATAAAATTGTTCATGCTGTTGCTTTGTGCAGTCACTATGATTTCATGCGACAGCCAGCAGAAGCAAGCGCAGACCACGAAAACGGACGTATCCGCTGATGACCCAGCGGTCGAGAAGGCCAAGGAAGATATCGTCGGCCGAATCAAGAAGTTGTATGCGACAATAGCGCAGAGAGAAGAAATCACTGACAGTTTTGCGTGTCGTTCTTGGTGTGATACTGTTGATGCGGTAGAAAACAAAGACGCTGACGTAGCGGAAATCGGCTTCTTCAACGATGACCTTTGGACCCAGATGCAGGATGACAATCCCGATGATTTTGAGGTCCGCGACCTCAAGTTCCTGCAACTGGACGTTGAGAAAGGTACGGCTATGGTTGATTTTGTGCTCTGGAGTTCCGTTCAGACCGTTCACCAGAAGTTCGCATTCTGCCATGATGATGGTGAATGGCGTGTACACAATATCATTAGGTGCAACACCGATTCTGACGGCAAGGATAGTGAGTTCGACTTCATGGAAGCGATGAAAGAGTATCTTGCAGAACCATAGCCACTTCTAAGTGTCTTTGCCTTCTCGTTGTCTGAGTTATTAAAATCTTTAATACACTGCCTTGTCGTGTGGTTGCCCGACAGGTGTATCTCCTGGCCCACCACGAAGTCCATCTGCTGCCAACGCTCATGGTCGGCCGTACGGTAAGCCGT
>CACYEC010000537.1 GCA_902773225.1 uncultured Bacteroidales bacterium | reverse complement strand
TCAAAGGATGAACGGAAAAAGATCGTTCAGATACATGTCTCAAAATTGAAAAGAGACTTGAGCAACTTCGATTTCGACAAACTTGCTGATATGAGTGGGGAAGAGACCTTTGGAAAAGATGTGGTTCTTGCGGGTGCTGAACTTGAATCTTGGGTGGCAGATTCGCTGATTGAAGCTTTTTCCAGAAAAATCAATGGCGACTCTTCCGCCGACTTGAGCATGAAAGACTTTGAAACCACAATAAAGCGCATGGTACCCATGGGCCAAATGCGAAAAGACGAATTCACCAAACTTCGCCAGTGGGCCAACGAAAATGCTGTGAGCGCTTCATTGACAAGTAAAGCTTCAACCACTCATACCGAAGAATTTCTTGGAGGACGTAGATTAGACTTTTAAAATAAACGCAAGTATTACTAATTCGTCCATAAAACATTTCAACATGACAAGAACAAAAAAACGTTCAGCTGTATATTAGCAGAGATAACTGCTGCCACATTTGTTGAATCTAACAGTAAAATTGAATTATAAAAACTATGACAACAAAACTAAACGCAAAAGAAATTGAAGGGCTTGTCAACGACCATACTTCTGACGACCCCAAGGACTACATTGGTTTGCTGAACCTGATTAGTTCGCAACTTCCTGGCTTGCAAAACCTAGGCAGTTTCGTGGATATTAAATCCATCGAGCACATTGAGACCTATAGTGCAATAGCCGAACATTCTCATATCCAGTTTACGGTAGAAAAACTCGAACAACCTGGAAACGACCTGGAAGCCGATTCTTCTTCCTATAGGATTGAAGATTATGATTTTACAGAATTAACACACGAAAAAATTGATAGAAATGGGTAAATATGTTGACATAACATTTAAAGACAAGTCGTGGATCTTCAGCGGCAGCGTGAAAACTTTTGAATGTGACCCAACAGAAACATGTGGCAACTGTGGAGGCAACGGCCGTTGTCCTTCTTGTAATGGACAAGGAGAAACAAGATGCCCTAGTTGTGGTGGAAGGGGAATAAACAGGTGCTCTCGTTGCGGCGGAGGAGGTATAGATAGAGACGGTAAAAGATGCTATATGTGCCATGGAAGTGGTACAATAGATTGTTCCAGGTGTCACGGGAAAGGCTATATCATGTGCAATACTTGTTGGGGAAGTGGAAGATGTATGACATGTGGCGGAACTGGAGAAGTCACCTGTGAAAGATGCCAAGGAACAGGTTTTTACCAGCAATACCTTGAATATACGGCATACTATTGTGTCAGGCAGTTATGTCATCCTGGCCCCACGCCCGATTTGATTGACGGATTGCGTGTGGCCACGGGTGAAGAGTTATATAAGGCGGTGTGCAAACTATGGCGCAAGGAAGGTATCTTGGCATTTGATGATACCGAAAAAGACCTCAAGAAACTATGCGACACGGCAAATAAGTATGAAACATATGCCGAGGATTTCAAAAAACAGTATGAGCAGACATCCGAGATGCAAGAAAACATACCCGAATATATGTCTTACAAAAACACTCTTATTTCCAGCAAAATCCCAGCAACGCGTATTAGATACGAAATCAACGGGAAAGATTACGAGATGGTGCTTCTTGGTGACAACGGCGTGGTATGCTATGACGACCTTCCCAAATCCATCAAAGTGTTCGAGATGTCAAAAGCCGATCGGGTGAAGCAAGACAGATTCGCCCGACATCGTCATAAAGATCTGGCAAAACTGACTGCCTACATTTTCAACTTGGACGGCATTAGCCCTGAGGAATCAAGCAATCTCTACTTGATTATGAAACACATGTGCCTGAATGCCAACCAAAGGGATAGACGGATGAGATACTATTCCTACAGATATACACCTAAGGTTTCGCACGAAGCAATGGTAAGAAAATTAAAGCATCTATTGGTTTCAAAAAAAACCATCAGTTACATTTGGCAGTGTATTGCTGTTGACCGAGAAATATCGCTTAACGAACAAGCGTTCTTTAACCATGTCATCAAAAGTTGCAATATCTCTGAAAGCGATTTGTCATCACTGAAACGGTTCTCTTCCAAGTTTGCCACCTTGGAGAGTGACCAATTTGTCAAAGAGTACCTAGATAGCGATCCTGTTACTTTAGAGCGAAACCTTGATCCCTTATGGATTGGAGGCATTGCCGTAGGAGCGATAATGGTATTATTAGGCATTATTTATGACAAAGGATTTTTAGGGTTCCCAGGGTTGGCTTTGAGTATTGGCTCGTTTATTTGCTACAGAAGAATCGCTCCACCCGACGAAGAATACGTAGAAAAGCTTTATGAATTAGTGTCAGAAGAGCCGGAATTTGAC
>CACYEC010000536.1 GCA_902773225.1 uncultured Bacteroidales bacterium | reverse complement strand
CTTGCATGTACGAGTCGTACATCACGAATGATTTCTTTTCTTTTGTTTTAGACATTGTATGTAGTATTATAATCTTATTATGTTTCAATAAAAAGCCACTCACACCTGTCTGTCCAAGTTCACAGGTACGAGTGGCATTTCAGCAAATGCTGTATATCTTATAGTTTGGCTATGCTATTACCTTGGACAGAACATAAGTCAATCTGTATATATAATAACCCTCCGCAAGCGGAAAGTAAAGTGTTTTCTATAAATACTTTGATTTTTGCTAAAGATATGCTTCTGGTTTCAGAAAGTCAAGAAAAAATAAAAAAACCTGCCACTATAATGGGACAGGTTAAATAAAGTTGGTTTCAAGCCAGAAATCATTTTTCCGATTGTTCGTTTTTTAGCTCAGCGTTCCCTAAATCAGGTAAAAAGTTGTAATGAAGATTATCTAACTCCTCTGCAAGCGTATGAGGAAGGTATTCTGCATAAACCGTCTCTGTTGTATCCGTTGAAGCATGTCCAAGGAGTCGGCTAACCACCGACAAACTCATCCCATCATTAAGAGCATTGATTGCGAAAGAATGCCGAGCAACATGAAAAGACAAATTGAACTTCAAGCCTAACTTATCGCCAACAACTTGCAGAGATTGATTAACTTTTCTATCACACGAGTTCCTAACATAGTAGAGTTTGGCTTCATCGTCAATATTAAAACCATCATCCACCAAATCAAATACAAACCTCTGCCTTCGTGCCATAACTTGCCATTTACGCAATATGGCAATAGCAGCATCATTCAAGGGAACCGTATGTCTTGGTAATTTTCCTTTTTGTGTTTTAATCAATGTTTTTTTGAGTTTCTTCTCGTCAAAATTGATGTGCTCCCACATCAAAGTCATCATATCAACCATCCTCAACCCTCCTGCATGGAAAGCAAACAAGAACATTTCGATATATTCTTTTCTCCGTACTTCAGTATCAGTATTATAAAACTCAACCAGTTTACCAAGTTCTTCTTTGGATAGGTATTTCCCATCATATCTCTCCGTATTCAACGAAGATGGCTTTGGATTTAATCTACAATCTCTGATTTGCAAATAAACCTTACTATCGATAAAACGCTCCAATTGGGCTCTCTCACATGCACTGATAATTGGGGTTAGAGCATGATTGATTGTTTCATCAGAATTCTCTCGAACACTCCTTCTGTAATTTATATACTCCTCAACCAGGGCCCCTGAAATGTCCCCTAGATATATTGCACCTTCTTTGTAGGTTCCTTTACCCTCAACCTTCAAAAACTCAGTAAAGCCTTTCATATTGCTTACACCATTCTCATATCTGCTTTTCCCTATCTTGTTGGAAGTCAATTTTGATTTAAGTACACTTTTAACATAATCAACAAAATCTCTCGCCTCATCTTTCCTTGTCAGTGGCTTATCAAACAAAATATCATGAATAATCTCTGCTGACAACTGATTAGGGTGCTTATCGACATAGGTCCTAATCGTGTCATCATACTTCTGGATGGTATCGTTTAGACGATTATTCTCCCTCTGAAAAGTAGCCCCAAAACTGGATTTTAACTCACCTTTCCCTCCATTGCCTTTAGGATTCCAATCTGCCACTCTTACTTTCAGAGAAGAGTCTTTTCTAATTGGTGTTCCGAGCCATGTATATTCATAGTACAAGGTGTATGACTTGTTATTGTCATAGTTCTTGGGGTACTTCAGCCTCAGTCTTCCTTGTGGACTGTATCTTTTATATCTTGCCATATTTTTATATTGAGGAGGATGAATCAAAGGTACAAAAAATAGACAAGTTTATTCCCCAAAAACCTCAAAAAATGCAAAAATAAACAAGTTTATAATGAGGTAAAATGATACAAAAAGAGTGGGACAAGTTTATTTAAACTCATCCCACTCGTTAATTATCAATGGATTACCCCTAGATTAAGGCATTAAAAATGACTAATACTCCTCCTCGTCGAAGAAAAAGTCGTCTTTGGTCGGATAATCGGGCCAGATGTCTTCGATGGATTCGTAGACTTCGCCGTCTTCTTCG
>CACYEC010000535.1 GCA_902773225.1 uncultured Bacteroidales bacterium | reverse complement strand
GATATGGAGCGTTGGTGAGAACAGGCTGATGATTCCCGTGGATGCCGCGTCGGATGCGGATTTCGACATCGAGGACGGGCGGATAAGCCTCAAGGGTCTGTCGGCAGGCCAGAGGGTGGAGCGCGCGGTGGTGTTCGAGCATATACACCCCCAGTGCGTGCTGGTGGTGACGGACGTGGAGAAGGCGCAGCGTCAGACGAGGGAGGAGCATGAGGACGGGAGCAGGACATCGTGGCAGTGGACGGAGTACAGGCTGAAGTGCAGGACGATAGAGGGTGCGGATTTCCCTTTCAAGGGGAAGTACGTGAAGCCCGGCGAGACGCTTCGGGTGAGGTTCATGACGGAGGCGGACGCAGGTGCGACTGCTGAGGAAATCGGGCAGTCGTTCGGCCACACCCCGAGTTTTCTCTTGGCGGGTATGACGTTCGACGCCTCGTTCGACGGTTCGACGGGTGAGTTCACGCTGGTGCGTAACGACGACTACGGCGCGATGCTTCCGAACGAGACGCTGTGCCCGGTTTTGGGCGACCCTTTCACGTTGCTGGGCTGGGACGTGCGTGCGATGTCGTCGCTGGGCTTGGTGGAGAGCGCGGAGGGGAGACTGCTGGAGAAGGCGCTGGAGTATCTGGGCGCGATGGACGAGGGCCAGTTCGTGTTCACCTGCGAGATGATGAGCGAGTGGATGTTCAGGACGGAGGACGGTTGGTTTGACCTGCAGACGCAGGACGGCATCGGCGGCGTGGAGGCATTCCATGACTCGGACGAGCGGCGGGTGAGGGTGTGGCATGTGATGCCTATTCCATTCCTCGCTGTTGATGGGTCGGGGCATCAGCCTGTTGTGGCGGGCGGGAGGCAGTTCTGGGTGCGGAACGGCCACTACTGGTTCTTGTTGCCCTTGGAGGGCGCGCGTGTGACGGTGGTTCATTCTGGGCTGAAGAAGGGAGAGAAGACATCGAGGATCATCGGCTACGAGCTGAAGCTTGACAAGCCTTACGACACGCCGAGGTACACTGTGGGTGAGACGGAGGCTTACTCAAGACTGAAAAGGATAGAAAAGGAGTTAAGAGTTAAGAATTAAGAATCTTTATTTAGTTAAGAGTTAAGAATTAAGAATTAAGAAAAGATCGGGATAACGAGAAAACATCATCAATTAAGAATCTTTTTTTAATTAAGAATTAAGAGTTAAGAAAATATCGGGATAACGAGAAAACGAGAAAACGAACCTACTAAAAACATCATCAATTATGGCAAACACGACATTAGGTTATGAGAGCGCGTACACGGGTCAGGAGATAGACGCGGCGGTGGATGCAGTGCTGGGCGGTGGCGGAAGTGCGTCGCTTCCGGAGCGTGCGGGTGCTGCAGAGGCGGCGATTGCTTCGCTGGAGTGTACTGTGGCGGTGCATTCCGCTGGCATTTCGGCCCTGCAGGAGACGGTGGCGGGACATACGGCGGAGATTGAGACGCTGGATGGAAGGATGGCTAGTCAGACGGCATCGGTGAAGGACACGCTCGACTCGGGCGACCTTGACATCACTGATGAGTCGGGCAACGTGCTGGCCAGGTTCTCGGGCGGCCACATCAAGGTGAAGCACTTCGACTCGTCGTCTTTGGACGGGCGTATTGAGGTGGCGGTGGAGACTGCTTTGGAGGGTGCTACTGGTGTGGAGGTCAAGACGAACATGGAGAGCAGCGACTTGTGCCTGACGGACGACGGGGGCAACATCCTCGCCCGGCTCTCGGGCGGTCACATCGAGACGAAGGGCTTCGACTCGCGCACGGGACGCGGCGAGCGGACGAGCGGCAGCATCCGTTTCACGGTGGAGGTGGAGTGTGGCAATCCGGTCCTGTCGTCGTGGGCTACTGCTACGGGTCTGAACGATTACACTGGCAAGAAGGTGTATGCTGACAACTGCGTGCTGAAGCTTCCGTTGAGTTACACGCCTTCGGGTGTTGCGACGAAACTTATCATCTACTGCAAGCAGGGCGGTTCGCAGGTGACCATGGACTCCGACGTGGTGGGTCAGAATGTGTTTCCCTACCTTTTGCACTTGGGCTACGCCGTGCTGGCGGTTGACGGTATGCCTGACGGCCTGACGGAGGAGTTGCGATTGGACGACACTCGTGTTGTGGGCAACTATGTGGCTGTCTCGAGTGTGAAGGCGGCTTACGACTATGTGATGGAGAACTGGAACCTGGACAAGCGCGGGGCTTTCATCTGGGGGTATTCTCAAGGCGGTCATTACGCTCAGAACGTGATTGACCTGAGTGGCATCCACTTCTACGCCGCGGCTGAGCTGTCGCCAGTCTGCTCGATGCGCTACCACCAGTGGGATTTGAACGTGAGCAAGACGATTGACTCGGTGAATTGGACGAGGGTGGCCCGTCTGAACATCGCGCGGCTTTTCGGTTTTCCTCAGGTGTCCACGAACGAGGAGCTGCTTGCCCTGGAGTACGATGCGGATAAGGTGGCTGGCTATGACCCATGGACGCGCAACGTTGAGGATCCGTTCACGGGATTCACGAAGGTGGGCAACCTCTGGCGCCTTCCTTCTGGTACGTCGCTTGACTCCATCACGATGAGGAAGCACCTGGAATGTCCGCTGAAGATATGGTGCGCTGAGAACGACTCGACGCTTTCGCCTGATGTGATGAAGGTGTTTGTCAAGGCTGTGAAGAACGCGGGCCAGGTGGCTGACATGCACGTTTACTCGACAGGGGGGCACGGGCTTTACGCCAGCCAGACGGCCATCGGCACTTTCGATTATGGCGGCACGACGTACAACCTCTATCCGTTAGCGTTGGAGGTGGCCGTGTGGTACAGCCGTTTCGGCGGGTATGCCGTGGATTTCGAATCGAACAACAACTAAAAAACGAGATAAGACATGGGAAAATCATTAGTAATCAAGAACGCGGATTTCTCCGCCAACAAGTGCGGCACGATAGCGACGAGCCGCTCGGGCTCGTTCCTGATGCTTCAGTCGGGACTCCAGCTCGCCACCACCAAGAACACGCACGGCAGGTGGGCACCGACGACTGCTTTCAGCAACTACTCGAAGCGCATCACTTTCTGCGACGCGGACTACATTCCTCTGTTCGTGCCCAAGGGTGCGACATGTGTGATTTCGGGCATTATGGGCTTGAAACTGGACTACGCCTGTTTCGACAGGAAGCACGACATCCGCAAGTGGGAGTACTACGCCGGCAACAAGGTGTATCAGGACGGTGTGCCTTACAACCTTACCGAATACAGCGACGGTGAGGTGCTTTACGAGTACCTCGTGACTTCTGGTATGCGTCAGAACGGCGGCAGTTCGCCGAGCGCGTACCTGGTGACAGACGGCACTGTGGATTCGTACACCTTCACGAACAACCTCGATGGGGAGTGGTTCGTGTTCTGCGCCAAGGATGCGAGCAACGGTGCTATCGAGGCGAGCGACTTTGAGATAGGATTTGAGGTGAGGATGTAGTCGGCAGTCAGAGAAATCCTTCTGCTTTTTGTGAAATATTGTCTTCTAATCAGAGAAAAAAATGTAATTTTGCAGCATCCAACCATGTAGCACGGGATTTCCTCGCTCAACTCCCAGCCAGCACGGTTGGCATAACACCCTATTTAACTCCTTTTTATAACTTTCGAAACTTTAGTCATCAAACACTCATCTTCATAATGACAAGCATTTATTCAACCCGTCAGAGACTTATTGTCCTGCTGACACTTACCATGATATGCATCACTCACAGCCGCGCCCAGAACGAGCAGATGGTGATTCATCTTCAGAACGGACATGAAAACACCTATTCCGCAGAAGAAATTGATTATGTGACTTTCGTCAACAGAAAACAGACCAGAAACTCCACTATCAGGTTCACAGTCAATGTGGAATGTGGAAACCCCATCCCCTTGAAATGGGATCAACCAACCGACAAAAACGCATACAAACGGGCAAAGCGATATGTTGACAATGCTGTACTGAAAATACCTGACTCCTATTCAGAGACAGGAGAACCCACCAAACTCATTATCTATTGCAAACATGGGGGGAGTCAGATCACGGCCTCTTCCGACCCGATAGGGCAGAATGTCTTTCAGTACTTGATGCACCTTGGGTATGCTGTGTTGGCCGTTGACGGCATGCCAGACGGTCTGACGGAGGAACTTCAACTCGACGACACCCGTGTGGTGGGCAACTACGCCGCCGTATCGGGTGTGAAAGCCGCCTACGATTATGTCATGAGCCATTACAACCTCGACCGCGGCGGCGCCTTCATCTGGGGTTTTTCCCAGGGCGGTCACTATGCTCAGAACGTCATCGACCTCAGTGGCATCCACTTTTACGCCGCTGCAGAGTTGTCGCCTGTCTGCTCCATGCGCTACCACCAATGGGACCTTGAAAAAAGTGTCACCATTGGTACCACAACCTTCACCAAGGCCGCCCGCCTGAACATCGCCAGACTGTTCGGTTTTCCGTCCTTCAAAACCAACATGGAACTCCTCGACCTCGATTTCGACGCAAAAAAAGTGCAAGGCTATGACCCATGGACACGCAACGTTGAAAACACTTACACAGATTTCGTACAAAGCGGGTCGCTGTGGATACTGCCCAACAACGTAGCGCTCAATCAAATCAAGATGAAAAAGCACCTTCAATGCCCGCTGAAGATATGGTGTGCCGAGAACGACGCTTTGCTGTCGCCCGATGTGATGAAAGTTTTCATCCAGGCAGTGAAAAACGCAGGACAGGTGGCAGACATGCACATTTATTCCAATGGAGGTCACTCGCTATACTCCTTCCAAGACCCCATCGGCACTTTCGAACATAACGGCAAAACAAACGACCTCTATCCACTCGCACTTGAAGTGGCCATTTGGTTCAACAGGTTCGGCGGATATGCACCAGATTTTTAACGGTCTTCTGTCATAAGTGCTTACGAATGAGTTCACCTTCCAACAGACGAAGACCAATTAGACCACTAAAAACATCTATACCATGACCACACACACTAAAGACCTGATTACCTATTCAAGTGCCTTGGCGATGCTGGCAAGCGGCATCGTGCTGGCCTTTCTCTCGTTCTTCCTCAACGATCACGACATCGCCGATGGGGTGCTGGTGTATATCGCCCAGGCTCTGGTCTATTCGGGCAGCATCTTCGGCGTGGCCCTCTATATCAAGAGTAAACTCGTGGAGTTCAGGAGCGAAATGAGACAAATGATGGATTCTAAAGACTCAAAAGACCCTAAAGACCCTAAAGACCTTACCCCCTAAGTTAAATCAAATATCACCATGAGAGACATCAGAGAAATCATCGTCCACTGCTCCGCCACCCGGAAGGGCATGGACTTCCGCTCCGCCGACATCGACCGCTGGCATCGTGAGCGCGGGTGGAAATGTATCGGCTACCACTATGTGGTGGATATCGACGGAAAGTTGGAAACAGGGCGCGCATTGACAGAACAAGGCGCCCACTGCAGAGGACACAACCGAAACTCCATCGGCATTTGCTACATCGGAGGCTTGGACGAGTACGGACAACCCTGCGACACACGCACAGCAGCCCAGAAGACCACCCTACTCCATCTCATCCGGAGACTCAAAGAGCTGTTTCCCCAAGCAAAAGTCTATGGCCATCGGGATTTCGCCAACAAGGCCTGTCCCTGCTTCAACGCGAAAAAGGAATATGAGGAAATCTGATAAAAAACCGAAAAAAACTACTCAAACCTCATGGCACTGGTAGGTTTGCTGACAGAAATGAGATGCGACCCGCCGAAGATGACAATCGCAGAGACCAAGAGAGTAAGGATGTTCACGCCGATGATGTACCACCAGTTGAATTCAATAGGCACGGCATCGATATAATACGTCTCGGAATCAAGTTTGACGAAATGGAACTGCTTCTGCAAACCACAGAACAACAATCCAACGACATTGCCGATGACCATGCCCTTGCCGACAAGCATCAAGGCGAAATAAAAGAAAATCTTACGTATGTGTAGGTCGGAAGCACCTAACGCCTTGAGTGTACCAATGACATTGATTCGCTCGAGCATGATGATGAGCAGTCCGGACACGACCGTGAAGGACGCCACACAAATCATCAGCACCAAAATCATGACGACATTGATATCAAGGATCTCAAGCCAGGAGAACGTGCCTGGTGCGAGGTCCTTGATGCTGAACGCTCCATAGACACACCCGTTGGCATCCATTTTGTTTCCCACCGTCTTCATCATGTCGTCAGCAATGACTTGCAGACGTTCGAAATCGTTGACCTTCACCTCCAGTCCTGTGGCCATCCCGTCCGTCCATTTGTTCAGACGGTTGATGGTGTAGATATCTGTGAAAGCATATACTTTGTCGTATTCGGTGAGGTTGGTGCAATAGGTGGCAGCCAAGGTCATGCGGCGTGCCCGGATATTGTCGGAGGTGATGAAATAAGTATAGATTTTGTCGCCGACCTTGAGTCCGAGTTTTTTTGCCTGCGATGTGGAAAGCACGATGTTGTTGCCAGCGACGGTGTCGGAGAACTGTGGTAACTCACCCTCCACAATGTATGACTTGATGAACGACATGTCGTACTCCTCTCCCACTCCTTTGAGGTTGACCCCGAGGAAGTCTTCTTCGGTTTTGAGCATAGCCGTCTTGGAAGAGAAGCGCTGGATGTGTTTCACTCCGTCAACCTTCTTGACCACATTGATGAAACTGTCGGTGACCAGCACAGGCGAGTTCTCGTACTCATCCATGTAGGAGAGGTTGACGATTTGCATGTCGTTGCCAAAGCCAATGACTTTGGAACTGACTTCTTTTTGGAATCCCTTGACCACCGAGACACTGATAATCATCACCGCCAGTCCGATAGCGATGCCCAGCATGGCGATAGTGATGGCAGGACGGGAAAATCGTTTCTTCCCGTCGTTGTCCTTATAAAACCGCTTTGCTATGAAATAAGGGAAATTCATCAGTGTTCGGAAGATGGTTTATTCTGTCCTTCCGGGATATTCCTCCAAAGCTTTCCTCAGCACGAAGATGGCCCTCTGCAAGTCTTCTTTCTTGAGCACGTAAGCGATACGTACCTCGTTGCGGCCCATGCCTGGTGTGGTGTAGAAACCTGCTGCAGGCGCCATCATCACTGTTTCGTTCTCGTAGTTGAACTCCTCAAGACACCATGCGCAGAACTTCTCGCTGTCATCAACAGGCAGTTTGGCGACTGTGTAGAAAGCGCCCATGGGTATGGGGGAATAGACACCAGGAATACGGTTGAGTCCGTCGATGAGGCACTTGCGTCGTTCCACATACTCGTCATAGACTTCGCGAGAGTATTCCTCGGGAGAATCCAAAGATGCCTCAGCCGCAATCTGCCCGATGAGTGGCGGGCTGAGTCGTGCCTGGCAGAATTTCATGACCGCCTTTCGCACCTGCTCGTTCTTGGTGATGAGCGCACCGATACGGATACCACATTCTGAATAGCGTTTGGATACGGAGTCGATGAGGATGACGTTGTTCTCGATGCCTTCGAGATGACATGCGGAGATGTAGGGCGAGCCCGTGTAGATGAACTCACGATACACCTCGTCGGAGAAGAGATATAGGTCGTATTTCTTCACCAAGTCGCGTATCTGGTTCATCTCGCGCCGTGTATAAAGATACCCCGTGGGATTGTTGGGGTTGCAGATGAGAATGGCTCTCGTCCTCTCGTTGATGAGTTCCTCGAATTTCTCGACCTTAGGCAATGAAAAACCTTCCTCGATGGTGGTGGAGATAGTTCGTATGACAGCTCCAGCAGAGATGGCGAATGCCATGTAGTTGGCGTAGGCAGGTTCTGGAACGATGATTTCGTCGCCGGGATTGAGACAAGACAGGAACGAGAAGAGCACAGCCTCAGAACCTCCGGTCGTGATGATGATGTCTTCGGGAGTGAGGTTGATGTTGAACTTCTTGTAGTAACCCACCAGTTTCTGCCTGTAACTGAGGTATCCTTGGCTTGGGCTGTACTCAAGAATCTTGCGGTCGATGTTCTTGATGGCGTCGAGGGCGCATTTGGGTGTAGGCAGGTCGGGCTGACCGATGTTGAGGTGATAGACCTTCACCCCTCTCCTTTTGGCTGCCTCAGCGAGGGGTGCGAGTTTGCGTATAGGCGATGATGGCATTTCCGTGCCACGCAATGAGATTTTCGGCATATTATCTTCGTGTATTTTGTGTCGGATTGTAATGTACAAAACATGGGCAACACCCTCTTTCGGGACCCGAAACCAGATGCTGCGGCCGCATTCTTTCAAATTCGTGTGCAAAATTACTAAATTACTACCAAATAAAGAAAGATAAATTGGATAAAGATGTGTATCTTTGCTT
>CACYEC010000534.1 GCA_902773225.1 uncultured Bacteroidales bacterium | reverse complement strand
GACTTTGCTTCTTTAATGATACCTTTGATTTCTTCCTTGTTTTTCATCACGTTATCTACAGCGTCTTTTAGATGGTCCTCTGAGATATTCTTCCCGTCCATTTCAGCCATAGCACACAACGCCTTAAGATAGACATATCCTGATGCCAATGTCAAGCCGTAGAGTGAAGCACTCATCACAATGGCACCACCTATGGAACCTATAACTGGAATGAATTTCAATCCACTTGCTATAGCGGAACCCGCAATGTAGCCAGCGAGGTTAGTTGCAACACCTGAGCCGATAGTCTTGATGATGTTCTCACCAAAGGGAAGCCCCAACTTATTATTGATTCTAACGTACATGCCCCAAATTGTTGCCGCACCAGCGGCCACATCAGCGCCTGGAATTGGAATCCAGGCTGAACCCACAGCCAACTTGCTATGCAGTTTTACAACATCGGCAATAGCCTTAGGTAGTGTCTCGTCGGCTGTTTTGTCAAGAAGTTTGACAAGCCGCAAACTCAGTCTTAATAATTTCTCGTCAGTCATAATTAATTGGATTTAGCCGACCTGCCATTTGTGGCCGCAACTTTTACATTTGCAATAGATTTTTGTAGAGGACATACCTTCTTGAATAGCATGCACGGTGCTATGGGCTGCCATATGTCCTGCATGGGGGCCGAGTAATCCACCAAATAAACCAGCAACAGCTCCCCCTGTATAAGCTAAAGTGTTTCCTAAGAGTCCTGCACCGGTCTCTCTGTAACGAGTACATCCAGAATGCCCACAATTTGGACAAGTCGTATGATCAGATTTATTAATGATTTCTTTACTCATAGTTGTTAAATAATAGATGATTAAACATTTGTTCTTTCAAGTAATCTCTATTCCCAATCTGTTTGCCAAAGCTTGTTTTTTTGTGTTGACTTCATTGTCAACTTTGCAATTGTAGATGAACGTCTTCAGGAAAAAAATTAATAAGACGATCGGTATATAAATTACATAGTAAATCCATGTTATAGAAACAAAGCTCTTAATCCAATTGACTGTAGGCCACCAAGATGCAGTAAAAAACTGGTCAAAATAGTGTGCATCAGCAAAGAGAAAATAAAAGAATCCGATAAAAAAAGCGAACAATAGGACAATGAAAAGGACTACTACATTAATAGCAAAAGCAATTCCTAGACTATAGTAAGGAAGCATTGGAATATGGAAAAGAGCTTTTCCCAATGCCCCATATTGCCTGTAGCTCCCTGCGTAATAGTTGTCTATCATTGCCATGCCGTCGGAATCGTTGTCCCAATGTTGGTTGCAAGCATTACAAGTATAGTGATAATAAGTGTAATAGTGCGTTTTGCTTTTGGGATGATTCTCATCGTAATAATCGCCAGTGAGTGCTTTTGCTCCTATCGAGGCAAAAGTGCCTAAACCCGGGATGATGGCATCTGCCACTTGGCTTGCGATGAATCCAGCACCTTGTTTGAGGCCGAATTTCTTCGCATCATGATATTTGTCGGTTTCAGTCCAGGACTTCCGCTTTTGAAATTCATGTCCATATTGCCCACATATAGGGCAAATATTATCCATCATAAGATTCCTTTTTTTTGTTGATTTATCCTATTCGTTGAGCATCAAGATAGACGGTGTTAAGGGCGTTAGCTCGGCGTAGGTCAATGCCGTAAACACGCATGAAAGCATCGGCTACAATCTGACCGCCATTAGTTATGACGGGATTACTTTGTAATGGCGATACAACATCAACCGACATTCCTCGCTCTAATCTCACTCCATTGGTGAGTTTCATTTGTTTTACAGTGATTCTAAATAAAGGCATACCGCGTTCCTCCTCCTTTGTTCTGTATTATTATATATTCTTAAAAATGTTTTTTCTTTTCTTTATATGCCACGACACAGAGCATGTGGTTTTGTCGCTTCCTTATGATTTCAATCCTTGCGAATCCAGATGCAATAAGATGTTGTTCCAATTCTGATGCAGTATAGGTGTGCATATCGTCAATATACATGTCCCAAACCATTCCACCTTCCGCATCAGCACCATTAATGATGGCAAACTTTCCATCCTCTTTTAACACACGAAAAACTTGTTTAAATGAAACTTCGATCTGTGGCCAATAATATACGGTCTCAAAAGCTGTCACCATATCAAACGAACAATCATCGTATGGCAGATTAATGACATTACCATAACTTACTTTGCATCTTCCGCTTGCAATCTCGTCGCTATTCTTTTTTTTCGACACACTCACTGAGACATGAGAATAGTCGATGCCATTGATAACTGAATGAGGGAACTTTTTTAATAGTCGTGAAATGTTTCCTCCTCCTCCACAACCAACGTCTAGAATAGAATCGCCGTCTTGAATGTTCAGAAACGACAATGCCCATTCAGCCAGTGATTGATGGCCATATCCATTCATAAATTCGATCACCCACTTACCTATTAAACCTCGGGGGTTACGAGCATTGTTTAAAAAAGACTTCATCAAACTCATATCCTAAGGTTCTTAAGAATAATGGATTTGTACTTTGGCTTCAACGAATAATCGGTCGGAAGGGAGAACATTTATCCAAAAAGATAAAAGACTCTCTCCCTAAACGATCGAAATTCAAGCAAAGAACACTAATCCTATTAAAGTAAAGAGTGTTCCGACTCCGCTTAACATTGCAATTAATGTTACCATGCAACCTCCAGCAGCTTGTTGTAAAAAATGATGTGCAGCGTGCTGGGCTGCATGTTTAGCAACATGTTTCGCTCCTTCTTCAAATTTTCCCATAATGAAATTAAAATTATTACAATAGACCTCATTAATATAGTGCGAATATAATCAGCCCATTTGTTGTTATTAATGTGAAGTTATGTCATAACACGGTCATCGCACTAATCAGCCAACGATTTGGCAGAATGACCGTTTCAATTTTCTTATTATGATGCAAATATATCCACTTTTGGAGCGTGTTAAGGGCATTGGTGTGTGAGGACTGATGGTTTTTCTTGTGTTTTTGCTGTCGTTTTGTGGCGGGGTACAAAATATGAGCAAGGTTAAGTGGGTAAGGCGCGTTGGTTAGTTGGGTTGCGCTGTGCCATCATGGATGTCTTTCCTCTGTGTGCCTTTGCACGGTGTTGGTGGATGGACACAGAAAAAGCGAGAGTGCTGTCCTTCTTGTCCATCTGTTATCGGGTATCGCCAAACACCTTAGTAGAAATGAATTTGAAGAACAGACACTCACGCTGATGAAATATAATGGCTATAACTGGGTATACTCCAGTATGCCACTGATTATCAGACTTGGAGCGTCTATTGCTTTCCTCCTACTTGGTTTGAAATTGGCGATTTCGATAACGAGGATTGAGCGCTTTACGCTTATCTGGTCCAACGGATAGGGATAGTCCTGAAAACGTCCCGCCCGTTTAACTCTGCAAATGTAATGATATTTTTTTAATCCACAAATATTTTCACAAAAAAATCATAAGGTGTTCCGTGACAATGTGCTCTATGTATAAGAGGGCTGGAATGGAGTAAGTCGTTTCGCTTATTCATTACAAACAAATGATGCATTTGCCTTACAATTCGACAAATGCATCATTCGATAAATCTATACTTGCAGAGATATAACCTTTTCTACCAGCTTTTATACTTGCTTCTTCATGTCTTTATTCCGGTTTCTCATCAACCACTTCTTCTGCATCGATGGCGATGTCAATCGGGTCGATGTTGAGTGTGGGGTCGGGGGAGGAAACGGTATGCTGAACGTTGTATGCAAGTTGCATCGACTCCTTTATCTTGTACATAAGTTTCTTTGTCTGGTGGCGGAAGGTGAAGAAGGTGAGGGTACCAGAGATGAGGCCACCCAAAACGGGAATGAACTTCGCAATGCCGCGTGAGAAACTCTGCTTGGTCAAAGACACTCCAATCCACTTCGCAACCTGACGTACCAATGGGTAGATGACACCTTGTGTCAGCGCGTATTGAGGAAGGCGGTTCATCACTATCTTACCGAATTGTTCCGACAGTTCTTGTATGACTTTGTTGGCGGCAGCCACACCGCTCATCACGCCTACGAACACCGTCAGCATATCTGCCGCGCTGTCGGAGAAATTGCCTTTCTCGTCGCAGAGGTCGGGGTAGCCGTAGATGTACGCCACTTTCTGCGAAACCACAAAGACATGGAAATAAAACTGGGCAATGTCGCCAGGTATGGTGCCAAGGATAGCCAGACCGCCTGGCATTCCTAATGCGGTTGACACACCTGTTGCCATCCTTCGATGGTAGCGGACACTGCTTTTGGCGATTTTGTCGAGCACTTCCATGGGGATGGTGCCCATGGTGCCTTGATTGATGGCCGTTTCAATCTTGTCGTTGTCTATGCGGTAGGTGGAGAGTTGCTCACGCAGGTACTGCGCACGGTTCACTTTCACGCCTGGCATATTCATAGCGGCCGAAAGCACTTTGTTCCATATCTGTATATCCTTGTCCATGGTGAATGTAGTTTCGGTCTGGTGGGGTGGGGGCTCGAAAGTCGAGCCCCTATATGGTGATGAAGACTACTTGAAGTAATAGAGGAAAGTGGCTATGCCTTCGAGTGCGGGCTTGCGCTGTCCTTCGATTTCGATGGTGAAATCAATCTCAGCCTTGCAGATGCCACGGAGGTTGTTGATGCCGTGCAACTTGGTGACGAGCCGAACCCTGCTCCCTGTGATGACGGGTTGTCCGAACTTCATCTTGTCCATTCCATAGTTGACCATCATCTTGAGGTTGTTGACCTCGATAATCTGGTTCCAGAGGTATGGCAGAAGCGACAGTGTAAGGTATCCGTGTGCTATAGTTGATTTGTAGGGGCTCTCGACCTTAGCTCTTTCCACATCCACGTGAATCCATTGGTTGTCGAGAGTGGCATCAGCGAATTTGTTGATTCTCTCTTGGTCAACAGTTAGCCATTCCGATACTCCAAGTTGTTCGCCGAGATGTGATGCGAATTCATCGTAAGAATTGATGATTAGTTTTCCCATAACAGTTGTTTTTGTGTAATAGATTGTCAAATATTATTGCAAAAGTAGTCAATAATCTTCAATGAGTGCAAACAAAAACTCATAAAAATGGAAAACTTCTCATTTTCTTATGCTATATTTGCCTGTGAATACGGTTTAACAGCCAAGAGTATGTCGGCTAAAGAGTTGAGTAAAAAACCTTCAAAGTCTGTCGTTGCAACCTTCACGTCCATTCTTCTCCGTTGGTATGGGGAGAATGGGCGTAGTCTGCCTTGGCGTGATGTCACCGACCCTTATCCCATCTGGTTGAGCGAGGTGATTCTCCAGCAGACACGTATTCAACAAGGGTGGAGTTATTGGGAACGGTTCATGCAACGGTGGCCCACGGTGAAGCAGTTGGCTGATGCCACGGAAGATGAGGTGTTGCGTCTGTGGCAAGGTTTGGGCTATTACAGTCGTGCGCGTCATCTCCATGCGGCCGCCAAGCAGATTGTGTCGTTGGGAGGTTTCCCTACGGACTATGCTTCGATTCGCAAATTGCAAGGGGTGGGCGAGTATACTGCCGCGGCCATTTCTTCTTTTGCCTTTGGTGAGCCTGTGGCTGTGGTTGATGGCAATGTCTATCGGGTGCTTTCCCGTGTGTTCGGCATCGATACTCCCATCAATACATCAGAGGGCAAGAAAACTTTCGCCGCTCTTGCCAACCAATTGTTGCCCAAGGACAAGCCCGCCGCTTACAATCAGGCGATGATGGACTTTGGTGCCATGCAGTGTACCCCCAAGTCTCCCGATTGTGAAACGTGCCCTATACTGGAGATGTGTGATGCCTATCATAGTCACCGCATCGACACCCTTCCCGTCAAACTGAGGAAGATGAACATCAAGACTCGCTATTTCAATTATGTACTGTTGCGTTGTGAGGGTAAGATTGCTATTCGACGACGACCTGCAGGTGATATATGGCAGGGACTTTGGGAACCTTTTCTGTTGGAGACACAGGTGAAGGCAGGTGTTGAGATCGTTTTGGAGCATTGTGCAGGGTGGGGGACGCTTACCTTGTTAAAAGAAGGTGTGAAACATGTACTCACCCACCGGGTCATCTTTGCTGACTTTTACCTTCTTGAGACTTCCTTACCACCGTCTTTACCCAGTGACTATGTGTGGGTTGACCTAACCTCCTACGATGATTACGCCAAACCACGGTTGATTGAGATATTGATGAACGCGATGTAGACTGTTAAAATGAGTATATATGAATTTTAGGGGATTTTTATTGTTGATATGCCTTGGCATAATGAGTGAGTTGAAGGCTCAGATGATGCCTTTCTGGGGAGCGCAGAAAACCTATCCTGTGGCTCCTGCTGTGGAGATAGATGTGAATACGCTTGATACGAGTCTGCCTCTTGTGGTGATAGATGCCGACACTGCCATCAATGCCAACCGGAAAGTGGGTGCGAAGATGAAAATCATCTCAGGCAACAAACACAACC
This sequence comes from uncultured Bacteroidales bacterium, assembly GCA_902773225.1. Taxonomy (GTDB): domain Bacteria; phylum Bacteroidota; class Bacteroidia; order Bacteroidales; family Bacteroidaceae; genus RUG11857. The sequence goes on along the minus strand of CACYEC010000534.1, from coordinate 1,526 downwards.
GTCTCAGCAGTGAATCGGTCAGTTATAACGACCCTATCCGCATTAAAATGCGTGGCAACAGTTCGTTGATGCTCAGCCAGAAGAAATACACATTTGAGACTTGCGACGAGGACGGCCGTTCGGTGGATGTCAGTTTGTTAGGCATGCCAGCGGAATCCGACTGGGTGCTTCTCGCTCCTTACAATGATGTGTCGTTGCTTCGTGATGTTTTTGCTTTCACTCTTTGGCGCGAGATGGGTCATTGGGCTCCCCGGACGCAAATGGCTGAGTTGGTGTTGAACGGCAAATATGTAGGTGTCTATGTGCTTTGCGAGAGTATTAAGCGCGGGCCTGACAGGGTGGATGTAGAGAAACTGAAAGCGAGTGATTTGGCAGGTCGTGATGTCACGGGCGGGTACATCCTGCGTATAGATGTGGAAGACGAGAAAGACGCTTGTTTTCCTTCAAAGGTGAAAGGTGTGGGTGGCGGTTTCATGGGCGGCAGCGTGATGTGGTCGTGTATGTATCCCAAAAAGAAAAATCTGCGTCAGGAGCAATTCGACTATATCCGCCGCTTTATCGACAACATGGAGGCTACTGTCCAATCGACTGGTTTTGCAGATCCTGATAGTGGTTACGCACGCTATATGGATGTGGCGTCGTTCATCGACTATTTCCTCCATACGGAATTCTCGCTCAATGCAGATGGCTTGAGACGTAGCACCTATTTCTATAAAGAGAAACTTCATTCTGATGGCACTGGTGACAAGTTGCACGCCGGCCCTGTCTGGGACTACAACCTCGCCTATGGCATAGGCGCTTTCAATGGTGCTGACAATATCGAGAACTGGGTGTATAAGGGTGGCGACACTCAACCCATCTCAGCTTTTTGGGGCCGTCTACTTGATGACCCTGCCTATCGCAGTAAGGTGAAGGCGCGTTATAAGGAGTTGCGTGCGACAGTGCTGAGCGAGAAACACATTAACGCTTTTTTCGACCATTATGCCAAGTTGCTGGCGAAAGCGCAGAAGCGTCAGTTTGCTGTTTATCCTGAACTACTCGCCTCGCAAGAGGAGGTTGATGACCTGGCTAAAGCCAAGCAGGAAGGGAAATCGATGAATCCTTTCGGCGGCTTTCCTCAGATGCCCGACAGCCTGCAAGGCAATCCATTCGGTGGTTTCCCGGGTTTCGGTGGCTTTCCTCAGATGCCCGACAGCCTGCAGGGCAATCCATTCGGTGGCTTCCCGCCCTTCGGTGGATTTCCTCAGATGCCTGACAGCTTGCAGGGCAATCCTTTCGGTGGCTTCCCTGGTTTCGGTGGTTTTCCTCAGATGCCCGACAGTCTGCAGGGTAATCCTTTCGGTGGCTTTCCTGGTTTCGGTGGTTTTCCTCAGATGCCCGACAGCCTGCAGGGCAATCCTTTCGGTGGTTTCCCTGGTTTCGGTGGCTTTCCTCAGATACCCGACAGCCTGCAGGGCAATCCTTTCGGTGGCTTCTCATTCCCCGAAGGCTTCCAGTTGCCAGGTGGTATGCAGATGCCTGATGGT
>CACYEC010000533.1 GCA_902773225.1 uncultured Bacteroidales bacterium | reverse complement strand
GTTTTTGGTTGATGATGCAAAAGTACAACATTCCTTTCTCATGTGCTTTATGTGCATGAAACTTTTTGTTTTGTTTATGAAACTTGTCAGTAAAGAGGTAGCTTGATTATTTTGCGGGAAGTGATTTCTTTTTGGATTATTATCAAAAAAGGTTGCGGAATTCAAATAAATGCTTTAAATTTGCAAAAACGATTCTAAATGAGGAACAAGATGATGAAGATTAGATTATTTGCATTGATTGCCATGCTGATGTCTGTTTGTACATTGGCCATACATGCCCAAAAGGGGAATATTGAGTTTGCCGACACGCTGGTGAGAGACATCTGTGTTTCTAATTGGGACAAGGATGGAGACGGTAATCTCAGTTACGAGGAAGCTGCAAGCGTTACGGAATGGAATACGGCTTTTCGCTTCAACAAATACATCATTTCTTTCGATGAACTTAAATATTTCACAGGATTGACCCATCTTGCTCCTGGTGCTTTCAGTGATTGCTATGGCATCAATAGGATTACGTTGCCGCCCAATATCGAGACCATCGATGAAAAGGCTTTCTGGTCGTGCATCAATATCTCGCACATCACCTTGCCGCAATCACTGCGACGTTTGGAAAATTCTTGTTTCTATCATTGTGAGCGGATGGTAGACCTTACGGTTCCCGGTGGTGTGGACAGTATTAGCGACCAAGCCTTTATGTGGTGCCAATGGGTGCAAAAAGCCACGTTGGAGGAAGGGGTGAGTTATCTGGGAGAGTATTCGTTCCACATGTGTCGGTCATTGGAAGAAGTCACCTTGCCTTCCACGATCAAAAGTATTGGCTATATGGCATTCTGGGGTAGCGACGCCATTAAGATTATCAACTGCAAGGCCCAAGTTCCACCCAAGGCAGGCAGTTATTTTTTCGAGAAAAGAGTTCTTATGGAAGCGATGCTCTTTGTGCCACCTGGTTGCGTCGATGCTTACCGAGCGGCACCTGGGTGGAAGGATTTCACCTTCATCAGTGAGTTGTTTTGATTCTCTTCCCCACTTTGTCGTTCCAGTTTTGCATGCGTAGCAACAGTTCATCGGTGATGAGCCGCTGTTCGTAGTCGGTATAGACTAAGATGTTGTTGTTCATATAGCGGTACATCAGTCTGTTCACTTCGAGGACACGGTTTCCCAGTTCTTTGCTCAATTGCGGAGTTGGAGCGCCTTTTAACGTGTCGAGTATGGCCTCCACTTGACTTTTGTCTATGATATCATTCAGTTTCTGAATCCCTTCTTCAATAGCCTGTTCCACGGTGCTTTTTTTTGGAGTTTTTACGGGTTCAGGCTTGGTCTGCTGGGTTTTCTCTTCTGTTCTTGTGACGGTTGGTTGTGGCGTGCTGCTTGGGCTGTTTTGGCTGTGTGTGTTGTTTAGGCTGTTTGGGTCGATTTGGCTGTTAGTGTTGCTTTGGTTGTTTAGGCTGTTTTGCAGTGCTGCCATTTGTTGTTCCTTCTCCGCGAGTGCAAGTTGCATGGAGTCTATCTTGTGGTTCAATATCTGCCTACCCAACTCCACTGCTTTTCTGTTTTCCTCTTCCCGCTGCATTTCGCGCTCGCTTGTTTGACGGAGGTAATAAGCACCAGCGAATGTCAGGAGGCATATCATCAACACGCCTGAGAATCCGTAACGCAACGTCCGTTGCAGCATCTTGGTCTTGTCGATGGCTGTGCGCACCTCCCTGACATGTTGGTAACGGCGGTCTATTGGAAGCAGGCAACGCTTTATCACCCTATGGTAAGCCCATGGCAACGGCAACTGCTTCATGATGACGCCGAGGCTGTAGATGTCGTTGCGGATGTCGGAGACATCCCCGTTGGCTTGTTCTGGCGACATGTATTTGGGAGTGCCTGCACGTTGCTTCAGCACCGCATGCGCATCGGTGTCAGCCAATCCGAAGTCTATCAGTTTCACGCTGTCGCCGTTGCGGGTCAAGAGGATATTCGAAGGTTTCAAGTCGCGGTGAACGATGCCCATGGCATGGATATGTGCTACGGCTTCCAACAGTTCATCGACTATGTGGCTGGCATTCTGGGGGTCAAGCCCCTCCTTTATGCGTTGGCTCAGGGTCTTTCCTTCCACGTATTCCATGATGATGCAGTCGCCTAACCCTTCCACCTTCTCCAGACCCACAGCCTGTACGACACTGGGATGTTGGGCTCGCATCAATAGTTCGAATTCCTTTTGCAGCATCTGACGGAAGGCAGTCAGCTTCGCCTCGTCACTGCGTAGTCCTTTCAGCCACCACCAACGGCCATAGCGTTTGGCTTTTGCCAGGATGTTCGTGGCGGTTTCTTTCACAATCTCTATATCGGTGAACACAGGGCTGACACCCTCGAAAGTGCCGACTTCAATGCCCGATGCAGAGGAATCCCATGGTTGTTCCTTAGAAGTGTCTGATATGTCGTTGGTGTCGTTCATAGTTTTTCAAATCGGACGCCGGATTTCTTTCCACAAACGTATGCCACAGGGGGAAAGTCCTTGTGCTGCCACTCGTCGATATATAGCGGTTCTCCCTCGATGATGATGCCGCAGAGGAAAGTGTCGCCTGGCTGCAGGCGGGTGTTCTCTGCATGTACAACGCTGAAATGCATGCTACCGTTGTATTCCACGTCGCACACCCTGTCGGGAAGCCATGTCAACCGAAGTCTATCGCCTTTCAGTAGTCCTGAACCCACTGTGAGACGACGGTTCATGATGGGCGAACTGGATTCTCCGCCTCCTGTCTCAGCCTGTTGGCAAAACGCTTCGAAGTTGGAATAACCAAGATAACGTGCAAGGATAGACAAAGTGGAGAGGCGTGGATGGGTGTCATCACGCATATTTCCCCATAAGCGGCGTAGCGTGTTACGGCTCAAAAGTTCTCCGAGGCGACTGTAAATACGGTTGCTCAGCCAATCGAAATCCTTGGGTGTGCACAACTGTTTGCCCACAGCGTCCTCCACAGCAGCGCGCAGCATTTCAATCTGATGCTCTTCCATATCTCTCTTTTTTTTGCTTTCTGCCACAAAATTACACTTTTTCCATATTTTTCACAACATTGTTCCACTTTTTCTTTAGCTGAGTTCCAATATTGCCCAACATGGGCTTAAATGGGCTGACGGACCTTGACAATCGCATTCTCACTGAATCGGGTTTAAACATGAATGTAAGAGGTGTCACTGGCTGAGTAGTTACGCAGTGTCAGAATGTTTCATAACAAATGTTAAAACGAAGCTAAATATGCAGAATTGGTATTTATATGCACGTTAAAGGCTAGTTTATAAGTAATTTACTGTATGTTTATGCAATGTTATATGCAAAAATGTTTCATGGATATGACAAAATGAAACATTTCTGCCCATGCTTAATTGGGTTGTTGGTCTCGCCTAAAAATGTTCAATTGTCAAAAATGCGAGCGCGGAGTGGAACTTGTTCGAACTATGCCGAGCGTGAGCATTTTATCTAATGTTCAACGGTCAATGGTTCGATGATGCAGTCGTGGGTTTTTGCCTCCTTGTCGTAGCATATGCCGACGAGCAAGACATCGCCAGAATAGTCCGCTACCTTCTCCCAATAGCGGCGTTCCTTGATTTGGGCAATGGCTTCTTCTGCGCTGTGACCGTATTTCAATTCGATGACGATAGCGGGTGAATCCACATTCTTGCGTGGTATCAGCACAAGGTCAGCATAGCCTTTACCAGAAGCGTACTCACGGTGAAATAAATAGTCGCCATGCGCGAAATAGTAAGCGATGGACAACACACAAGCCATGGAGTTCTCGTCGTTGTAGGAGAGTATGCTGGTGTTTTCGGTGTGAGCGACCTCAACGCCACGCGCCACGGCCTCTGTATTGCCAGCAAGTGTGTTCTCCAAGAGTTGTTCCGATTGTTGGAGAGCCTTCACTACATATGACCAGTTTGTTTCCTCCACGGCATTCACCAATTCGCCCGATACCTCATAGTTGGGCACGTAGCATTCTTTTTTGTAACGGTCGTAAGACAGATACCCCAAATGGATAAGTACGGTGAGCACGTCGTCGCGGCCCCGAATATCCGACATGTCGTTCTGGAACTTGGTGGTGTTCACTTTAACTCGACCACCACTCAACAAGTAGAGGATATTGTCTTTCAACCCCTCGAAGTTCAATTGGATATAGTCTTTTATCGCATCAAAGGCTCCCGTACTTGCCCAATAACTCTCGCACCACTGCTTTTGTATAGCCTGCATTACTGAATTGGGGTTGAACATTGAAGGCTGGGGCCCTATCTGGTAGCCGTCGTACCACTTTTCCAGTTCGTCGAAGTCCATGCCATGCTTGTCTGCCAACTGGCGCACCTCATCCTTTGTGAAACCAAAGAAAGGAGCCATGTTGCCAGGCGACACCATAGAATACTCGATGAAATTGTTGAGCGCTGACTGCGTTTTGAACTTCTTGATGGGTAGTATGCCTGTCATATACACACCAGCGAACACCTCCATGCCCGACACGTCCTTGAACATGCGGCGCAACAGGTTCAGGTATTCGTCCATTATTTGGGGTTTGCTTCCAAACTCACGGCAGATGGCGTCCCACTCATCGATGATGAATATGAAATGCTCGCCTGTCTTGATGCTGATGCGCTGGAGATATTTCATCATGTGTTCCCCGTTCTCGTAGACCACCTGTGGGTATGCATTCTGAATGTCGGCAATCAGTTCTTCCTGTATGTGTGCGACTATCTGCTCTTCACCGAAGCTGGTGATGAAAGTGGTCATATCGATGTAGATGACAGGATACTTGTTCAAGTGTTCCTCGAAAGTGGGATTGCTTGCTATCTGTAGGTCTGTGAAGAGCGAACGCGATTCGCAGGAGCGGTCGTAGTAGGCGGCCAGCATCTTGGCTGCCATTGATTTTCCGAAGCGGCGGCAGCGGGTCACGCAGGTGAAACGTTGGTCTGTGAAGAGCGTTTGGTTGACCACGCCTATAAGCCCGGACTTGTCGATGTACTCAGTTTTGCGAGATGACTGGAATCCGGAATTTCCCTTGTTGATGTATATGCCCATAATGCTGGTTTTTCTTTTATGCGACAAAATTACAACATTTCAAGCTGAAACGTGAAATAAAGCGTAGATTTTTTGAAAAAGTGGCGGTGTCAAATGTTTTATAAAATGCTCACGCTCGCGTCCTATCATTCGGATGGTAGGAAGGTCTTTGAGCATTTTTTCTTTTCCCTTTAATATGGGCTTAAATGGG
>CACYEC010000532.1 GCA_902773225.1 uncultured Bacteroidales bacterium | reverse complement strand
TGGGGCACCAGGTATCATCATACGATGGTAGTCTGCGGTGCTGATGTAGGCCACATCGCCCATGTCTTCATAGTAGCGAAGGGTGACAGTACCTGCATCAACGCCACTTCGGTTCACTGGCACTTCTCGCTCGGTGAACTTCTTCAGGTCGTTGTCGTCAAGCGCTGTGGGGTTGTCCGGCTGAGAGGGGTCGTCTTCCTTGTCGGAGCAAGACACGATGGTTAATGACACGGACACGATGAGCATCCATAGTCTCAATGTTTTCTTATTCATTTTTTATTTGTGTTATTTTGAAAGTTCTTGAATCACCAGTTGTCGGTTCGGAAAGGAAAAAGGGGCAGACCTGCGGCGTTCTTTAGGTTGCCGAGTTGGAAGTTCCTGAAACAGTAGCGAATGGCTACGGGATGTGGAACGTCGGGTGAACTGATGCGGATGGTCTCGTCCCAGTAACCGCCTCCTGGTTGCCAGAAATGAATGGCTTGGGCAGGGTGGAACACTCGGTCTTCGCCTGCCACCTCAAAGCCCTGTATGTCTTTGAAACGGTTGATGGCACCGAAATCGTTGTCGATATGGATGTCCACATAGTTATCTGTCACTTTCATGTCCTTATACGAAGGACTCATGCACCCAAGCGTCTTCATGCCGTAAGTCTTGTTCAGCGCGAGATAAGCCAATCGCTGGCCTACGGGTTTCTTTTGGGCGGGGTGAATCTGTTCGGTTTCCCATGGATAGGCCAGGTCGTTGGTGCAGACCAGTCCGCTGTTGGGAATCTGAAGCGAGGCCTTGTACTGCTGCTCTCGGATAAGGGCGCCTTTGTCGGCATTCACATCGTCGTAATGGTAAGGGGCGATTTCCACGAAGTAGAAAGGTATCTCACCTAAGCCAAACTGCTGGCGCCATTGTTCCACTAAAAGTCTCAGCCGCTGTGAGTACTGGTCGCCTGGGTCACCGATATTGGAACAGCCTTGGTAGAAAAGGATACCCTTGACTGTATAGTTGAGGATGGGGTTGAAGGTACCATTGCCCCAAAGCATACCGCGAAGGAAATCCCATTCGGGTTTGAATGCTACTATACCAGCGGAGTCTGTGGGTTCGTTGGTGTATTTTTCAAGATTCTCCTTGGTCAGCCAACTCTCCACACGGCTGCCTCCCTTGTTGGCCATGATAAGACCTACGGGGATATCAAGTGCCTGGTTGACGGTCTGAGCGAAGAAATAGCCTGTGGCGGAGGCGTCACCAATGGTCTGGGCATCCACTTCCTGCCATTTGCAATCACAGTCGTCTTGGGGGTCCATGCGCATGATGCTCGGAATCTTCACATAGTGGATACTACGGTAGTGGCGGGCGTTGATGATTTCGTCGTTATAGCCTTCCACAGGACAGTTGCCGAAACCTTTCATGGGCATCTCCATGTTGCTCTGGCCGGCACATACCCACACCTCGCCTGACAGAATGTTGCGAAGCGTCACCGCACCGTCACCGTCGTCGAAAGTGATGGACAGGGGGGCATAACTGGCTTTAGGTGTCCGTACCTTCACAAGCCATTTGCCTTGTTTGTCAACTTTGGCAGAATAAACGGCATCACTCCACGACACATTCACTTTCACTGTTTTGCCTGATTGGCTCCAGCCCCAAAGACGGGCTTCGGTATCTTGTTGAAGAATCATGTTGTCGCCTAATAGGTGGGGCAACCGTACTTTGGCCTGCAAACCGAGGCAGAGCATCGCCACGACTGCAAGAAATAGTGCTCTCTTCTTCATGATGGAGATGTTTTTATGGGTTTTATCTGCATTATGGTCACCTATCGTTTCTATCACATCTATCGTTTCTATAGCGTCTATAACATCTATAATATCTACCTTGGATTGTTCTCAGCGAAAATCTTCATGCGCTCCTCCAACTGGTCATACTGATGGTCTTCGATGAACGATGTGCAGACACGCAGTCCCTCCTGATGGCTGCCTGTGGTGATGAGGCAGATGGCTGAGACACCATAGTACATCAGTTCGCGCGCCAGTTGGCCGGAGGTCATGCCTGGATAACCGATGGTGAAATAGAAACCGTCGGCTACAGGACGGTCCAAATCCTTGTCGTAAACTACATAGAAGTTGTGGCGGCAGAAAATCTCCTTCAACTTGTGGGCTCGCTCACCATAAACGCGCACCTCGTCGCGGAAACGGTACTCTCCGTCGCAGGCTGCCCGGAACATCTCTGCAAGCGCATACTGTGCCGAATGGCTTGTGCCGCTGCTGAGTGCGTAAAGCATACGGGTGGAGAAAACGAGTCCGAAAGGCAGACCTTCGTAACGTGCGGCAAGGTCATCGTAATGACGGTGGAACAACTTGTCCCCGATGCAGGTCACTCCGATGCGCTCGCCAGCATAACTGAAGGCCTTCGAACCACTGATAAGCAGAATGTAGTTGTCGGTATAACGGGCAACAGTGGGCTGGTAGGGGGGCTCGAAAGGTGTGCTTAAATCCTGGCGGAAGTCCATGGCGAAGTAGGCGAGGTCTTCCATCACGATGCTGTCATATCGAGTGGCAAGTTCGCCTATCGTCTGCAACTCACTCTCGGTCAAGCAAATCCAAGCAGGGTTGTTGGGGTTGGAATAAACGATGGCGCAGATGTTGCCTTTCGACAGGTAACTCTCCAACTTCGGACCGAGTTTCTCGCCACGGAAATCATACACGTCAAAGGTTTCATAGCGAACACCCTGCACTTGCAACTGCATCTTCTGGACTGGGAAGCCTGGGTCGATGAAAAGCACGGTGTCTTTCTTTTTGTCGGCTTGCGAACAGGTGAGGAAAGAGGCAAAAGTGCCTTGCATGCTACCACAAACCGGAACACAGCTTTCAGGGGCGATATCCACACCAATGAAAGCCTTGACAAAGCGGGAGGCTTGACGCTTCAACTCGGGATAACCCTGGATGTCGGGGTAGGAGTGCGCGATACCTTCTTGAAGGGCTTTCACTTGGGCATCCACACCCACCTTGGCGGCAGGAAGACCGGGTATGCCCATCTCCATCTTGATAAATTCCACACCGCTCTCTTTCTCTGCGGTGGCGGCCACTTGCTTCACCTCGCGGATAGTAGCCTTGGCGAAGTCCTGAATGCCGAACTTGGCAATCAGATTGTTTACAATCTCTTTTTGAATAGGTGTTGGTTTCATATTTTGTGTTTTGTTTCTGTGCAGATGCAAGTCTGATGTGATGACGTCGTAATCATTCTTGAGAAGTTCATGGATAATCGAGGAGAATCCTTGATTTATTCGTAGTCCTTGTTGTCGAAATAACCAGCCTCATATCCTTCTTCATATCCTTCTTCGTAGTCTTTGCGATGCTGGCCTTTGTAGGGGTTGTCATCGTCATATTGACCGTCAAAACCGTTACCCATCACGGCATCGTCCTCACCGTCATCATAGCCTTTCTCGTAGCCTTCCTGGTAGTATTCGGAAATAGTGACCGATGACTTGACGGGTGCTGGATTCTGTGGTTTCGTTTGTTGTTCTCCCTTTGTAGGTGTGCTTTCGCTGGAAGTGGTTTCATGAGGAGTGGACTCACGAGGCGTGTAGGTATAAGGGCGTGGGTAAGGCTCTTTGTCAAAGTCGTAGGTGTTTCTTCTCTGTTCCTTGCCACTGTCCTTTTGGCTCGAATCGCAGGATACGACAAGAAAACCCAACAAGATAATGACGAGGCTTTTCATGCCCCATCTTCGCTGATAACGCCGTTTCGTTTCTTGATACGTCAATCGCATACCCTGATTCCTTGTATCATGACGATTTTTCATTGTCCTCGCTCTCTACCGTCCTTAAGGTCCATACCATATCTTAGGTCCTTAAAGTCCTTAAGGCCCTAAATTCCGATACAAAGTTACGCACTTTCCGCCAATATCCCAACCTTTTTGGGAGATAAAACAACATTCTTTCCAAAACGCTTTGTCTATCGGCTTCGGAACTTTTCTCCAAAGATTGCTTAAGATTGGTGGTAGTTGACTTGACTGCATACATGGCGCAATCGTTTGCACTCCATTTGTCTGTTAATTTATGCGAAGAAAATATCGGAGAAATGCATATTATCCTTATTTTTGCATTATAAATAAACTGACATTAACTTGATGAATTAATATTATAGGATATGAGAAAGACTTTATTTGCATGGCTTTGCGCCATTGCCTTGACCATCCTCCCACAGAATGCAACCGCACAGGGATGGCCCTCCAACTACCAAGGGGTAATGCTCCAGGCTTTCTACTGGGACTCATACACCGACACGGCCTGGCCATATCTGGAGAGCCAGTCTGATGAACTGGCTGAGTTCTTCGACCTGATTTGGATTCCCCAAAGCGGTAACTGCGTTTATGGTTATGGGGAGAACAAGATGGGGTATACACCTGTCTATTACTTCGACCACAACAGTTCTTTCGGCAGTGAGGCGGAACTGCGCTCACTCATCTCAACGATGAAGGCCAAAGGCGTGGGA
>CACYEC010000531.1 GCA_902773225.1 uncultured Bacteroidales bacterium | reverse complement strand
GTCTCTCTATGCTGCCTGCTTGACTGATTGATGTTTCCATGATTTTCAGCCTGTTGTATTCGCTGCAAAACTCACACATCATCGGCATTCTCCTTTGTTAAAATTTGCTTTCTGTGTAGCTTGTTTTCTTCATCAGTTACCCATTCAAGGTTTGTAACAGAATTATTCTTTTTGTTTCCGTCCTTGTGGTTGATTTGACCTTTGTTTTCAGGATTTGGAATAAAAGCGTGTGCGACAAGTCTATGTACCTTATGATGTTTGCGTTTTCCATCCTTATAAAGATAAACCCTGAGATATCCCTTTGGAGTTTCTTCTGTAGCAAGTTCATGCAACTTACGCGTTGTCAATTCAAAAACCCTCTCACCTGAACCATGTATCTGTCTCGCGGCTTCTATGCTATAAACCTTTCCCCAACTTGAAACCAAATAATGCTCATATCCCTCTATTTCTCTAAACATTTCTAAACTCACGGCTCTCTATGTCCTTTCGTATTCCATAAACTACTAATCATTAAACTGTGTGAATATCCGTCTCTTAAGCATCCTGACGAATTAACACTAACTTCCAACTGTTTCTTCTTGTATTTTTCAATCAATGGAGCAAATGACACATTCATCACATCTGCCTGTTCCTTAACAAACACCCAACATTCATACCTTTTGCCTAAGTTTTTTACATGGCTCCAAACACAATAGTTTTCATCCTCTATGTCACACATATATAACAAATTGTGTATATCCGCTGACAGTTCATCTATTATAGGATGCCACTTGACTGACGGTGTTTCTTCTATTAAATAGTCAAATATTGTTAGTTGACCTTCCATTATTACTCCTACGCTTTCGCACCTCTGAAAATCACGATCATACTTGGAAATGGTGCGCTATTCTTTGAATCTCCAAATTTTAATCTACCTTTTACAAATCTTATTTCTGCGCGTTGATATATATAGTCGTGAAAATATCTTGTATCTGTCCTTGCCGGTATTAACAACACGACCAGAGTGTTATCATTTCTCGTTTCTCTGAATGCCTTTTCAACCCATGCAGAAATGTTGCTATATGGTGGATTGCAGAACACTCGCTTCCCCCCCAATTTTGTTTTAAACCGTCTATTTCTGCGGTGTAGAAGGTATCACACTTATGATTGTTTTCTGTCGCGCAAGGATCGAGATTAAAGTCAAACTCTGCATCCAGATTGTCATATATATTTTGTGGTGTAGCCCATTCATCAGAATCGCTACTGAATAATGCTTTGCTAATCATTTATTCACCTTCTATCTCATTCAGCGTCAGATAACACATAACTCCGCAATCCTGGGATATTTCATCGTTCTTGCGACCGGCATCAAGTGGTAATTCATCAAGAAACATTCCGTTGATGCAACTACTTCCTAAATCACGCTCCATCTTTGCTCTTGCTTCAAACACATCGGGGAAGTGTTTTCTTATTTGATTCCAATACCACATTCCACCTTTTACGCAACCTACACAGTTGTTGTTGAGAAAACCTAAGTCATACATAACAGGTCTTTTTATTCCTAAACGATCCAGTATTGCGTGCGCTTCTTGTTTGCTTATCTGTCTATCAATAAGTGGAAATTCATGGTTGTATTCTGGTTGACTTTTTATAAGTCTTTCCGCTCTGTTTTTCTCATTTGCATCCATACCCCATACATATGTTAGGGGTTCGCTTAAATGCTCGTTTTCCCACTTCTTACGGACTTTCTTTTTCAGCATTCCTGTACATGGCGCACCGTAAGGACTATTGATATATCTGTATTTCCTTATAACTTCCTCTACGAAATTAAATTCATCTGACTTCAATATAGTTACTTGTTTTCCGATTGCCTTTTCGCAATCATGTATAAATCTCAAACTGTCAGGATGTTGGTCTGCTATATCTATGTATATCCATTCATCGACAGTATCTTTAACTACATATCCGGCTATAAAACTGCTTACACCAGCTGATAACCAAACTACTTTCATACCGACCACTAACGCTAATCACGTTCGCGGTCAAATCGCCTTGCCCTCCCATGCTACGCTCATTTGAGTTTC
>CACYEC010000530.1 GCA_902773225.1 uncultured Bacteroidales bacterium | reverse complement strand
TACACAAAAAGAGATAAAAAGCAATAATATGAAACAGCTTTTCAGTCGTACTACTACCCTACTCCGCACAGCCCTGCTGCTCGGAGTATTGTCTTTTGTGAACACTTGTGCTAAACAACGCCTTGCTGGCTCTGCCCGTCGGGTTGTTCTTTTGTTGACTTTGCTCTGCTATGCTGGCGGAGCGTGGGGACAAGTCGCGAATATCAGTACTGGAGCGATTGACAATATAGACAAAATAGCGGAATACAATGAATTAAGGACAAGCTATCCTGTCAATGCCACTAGGTTAATTCCAGCATTCTCCGGTTGGACCAATGGAACCAGTTTGACTAATGGAGGCGCTGGGGATCCAATGAGACCAAATCAGAGCCAACATTGGGATGGAACCGCCACTTCTCAGTATTATGAGATGGCAGCAAATCAGTGGAATGCGAACTCTTGGGAAAACAGCCGGTATACAATTCTTCGTCTTCCCAAAGGAAAATATGTATTATTAGGGGCTTGTCGTTCATCAGCAAACACAACTGCTTACATCAGTGTCAGCGGAACGAAAGTTTTTACTCCGACAGGAGGAGATAGAGGCTATGGTATAGCAACAGATGGTAGGCCTTCATTTAATCCTTTTGATACTTATGCAAACAATAATAATGGCACAGGTTGGCAATACAGGTATATTAAGTTTGAAGTGACAGCCGATGGTGGCGCTGATGTGCGAATAGAAATTGGTGCCTCTGCAAATACTCAACGTCAGTGGATGAGTTTCACCCAACCTCTGCTCTTTGCAGAGTCCACTACTTATGAGTCATTAAATTTGGGCACACCAATCTTGACGGATTTGACTCAGGGAATGTATATGGAGTGGACGGGGTATGATGCCAATGCCACCTCAACGAGTACTACGGGCTGTGCTTATGGATTTGGCACTTCTACGGGAAGTGTATATGGCGATATGAATGTAAATGGCAATCATTATGCAGATTTGTCTAAATATAGTAAACTCGTACTGACTGTAACGGCTGGAACACCCCGACTTTTGTTTAATCGCCAGGGGATGGATAATAGTGGTGATTTCATAGAGAGCACTGGTGATTCTGGACGTGGCTATGTTACTCATGAAAATAATAGCAATATATGGATTATTGACATTGAGGCAATTGTGCGTGATTATGGATATGCCCATTTGAATTGCATCAAAGGACTCAACGGAAATGTCACCATCACTTCAGCCACACTGACTGCTCCCCAGGCTACTTTCATTCCTGCAACAACCATTAATCAGCGGGTAGAAAAGACATTCACTTTTACTGATGGAGATGCTTTTTTGCGGGATCCACGTGAGTTTACGGTTCAATTCAACTTCGATGACTGGAAGTTGTACCTGTATGACAATAACAATCAAAAGGTAGCAGAACAGGACTTATCTCACGGCAATGGAGGTGGCCCTGATGGATGGTGGTATGTTTGGGATAGATTTTATGATCATACACTTCATTTTGGTAATGGTAATAATCCGATTAATAATTTCTATGTCCGCTGGTATCTAAAAGACAAGTCTGGTAACGTCGTTAACATCGACAATAGTCTGATTAATAATAGCATTTATCAGCAAACACACAGTTTAGAAGATGGTTTAGTGTGGAGTTCGAGAATGGGCGACGGCATAACAGACCTGCATACTATCCTACGCATGACTATTGACGGCACTCCTCTTGGGGGCAATCCCTTCTTCTTGACACAATACGATTTGGTGTGCGCCATCAGTGATGCTGGTAATGAAAGTTATTTTGAAAACGATGTTTACGTTGATGCTTCGCCCATCAATATCGAATATACCTTCAAATTTGAATTTGCACAACTGGAGTTTCCTGTTACAAATAAAGAGGTGACGCACAAGATGTCCTATCTGTATGACTATGCCAAGCAGTATGGTGATTTCGACCTTGAAAAGCAGGGCCTGGCCACCGATGCACAATCAGATTGGTGGAATTATGATAAAGAGACGCAGAAGGTCAACCATTTTGAGATTACTCACTATGTGGAGTTCGGTGAGACCGTTCAACTTTCTCTGCCCACCGTGCTGAATGCAGACAACGACCACCGCCTATTCCAGCGTTGGTACAACTATGATAATGAAACAGACCTCACAGGTTTGAAGAGTCATCTTAGTCTGAACAGTTCCGACGGCAACGTGCCTTACTACCTTTATCAGAACGGCATGGTCACCGGTGAAAGACTCTATTGGGGTGAGAATGGGGCCCTTCTCAATGGGCATAACCCCTACGCTCTTCGTTTTATCAATTTCACCAATTCCGATGGCAAACCGTTTACTGTAGCCGCCGATGTATCGCGTTACAGTGATATGACGTATGAAAAACCTGCTGCACCGTTAGAGGGTAACCTGGAAGAGCCGTCGCTCACCATGCGCTACATCTATTATATGAAGGATGCCAGGGAAATGGCTGCTAACCTGACCTCAAAACCTGAAACAGACTGGGAAAATACAGACAACACAAACTGGTTGGAGTCAAAGGTATTCCACTTCCCCTCAAAGCCGTTAGCCTACGAGAACCAGAAGTTGGTGGGCTATATGGGCGAATTCATTGGAATACGTCATATATTCGCTGACTATTGGGTGTTCGACAATCCAAGCTATGTTGCTCAATATAATGCTGGGACTAACCTTGACGAACTTAACAACCATTTGGTACATGCTGTAACCGATCGCAATGGAGGCAATATTCAGGTTGAGATATATGACCCGAACCAAACAGGAATCCGTTTGGGAGGATATAATCCAAAAATTGACTTACATGGTAAAGATATTTATGGTAAAGAAATATGGGGAGATATTGTCCCTCAAGTAGGTGACTACATCCGTGTTTATTACAGTGATAAAGTGACCGATGGAGGCGACAACAACTTCAATCCGAGATGGAAGCATGGGTATGACGAGAATGGCATTCCTGATTGGAATGATTTCCAAAGTAGCTATACAGATTACCCAGACGATGGTTATTTCGAGGCACAAATACCTAACGCTGATGTTGTTGATGAACTCAAGAGTACAGGCCTGCGTTTCCAAGGTCGTGGTTTCACTATGTTGAGGATTGAAATCATTCGGAATAACGTTTCTTTGAGAATCATCCGGAATCAACAGACTGTTTTCGACGGTTGGGGAACAATTGTAACTATCTCTCCTGTATACGCTGTAGGCAATGACAACGATTATCAAGGTTTCTACTTCTATGACAAGATGCCTCCCAGTTGGGCTGGTGATAAGACATCGTATGGTGACAGTCGCTTTGTAGTGTTCCGTTACCCGTCAGATGGCAATGGAGGAGTCAAAGAAGTTACTAATACTGGAAAGGAAGCTTATTTAAGGGTCTATTTGCGCGTTCCAAATAGTACTCAGAGATACCAGATAGCGCAGTTCACCATTATCTTTGATAAGGATTCCGAGACACTTCCTTGGAAATCGGTTGATGGGTCGGAAAATGATGAAGAGAATGGCGTCATCAATTTTGTGCAGGGTACTAAGCGCGACCCCAACAAGTTGCAGGAGCGTGCTGGAAAACCAATTGCCAAAATCACTTTCGACTATCCATATCCAACAAATGAACCTAATAAACACACCTATCATTACCCCTCCAAGGGCGACACGCGTCACGCCAACAATCCTAATCCCTTCGGCCCTGGAGGTACTATTGCAAACTCCAGCCCTATACCTTTGACCTTCGATAAGACCAACTATTCTTTTGATGGCGATGATGCCAACTGGGCTGCCTACGCCATGGTGGGTCAGAAGTCAACTCGATGGGGAATGCAGCAGATGTGTTGGCCTTCCAACGACTCAGAACATGGCTACAACATTGACCCTGACGCTCATTTTAAGTCTGCTTTCCTTTATATTGATGCTTCTGAGTTGCCGGGCGACATCTGCTCTGCTCCTTTCGAGGGCGATTTCTGTGCAGGCGACCATCTGATGGTTTCCGGCTGGATTACAGGATGTAATGTTGCGGGAGGTAGTGACTATCGCTGTCCAGGTGGCATTACCCTCACACTGAAAGGTGAGCATACGGTGAACGGCGAAAAGGTGACTGAGACCCTCTACCGCTTCTGTCCGGGTCAGGTCTATGAGCTGGACGACGGTACTGTTCCTGGTGAGCCCGGTAGTATTGACGGACAGTATCAGAATATATATAATGTGGTGTGGCAGCAGTTCTACTTTGAGTTCATCGTGCAAGAGAAATTTGACCGCCACTGGCTTGAAGTAAACAACAACTGCGTCAGCTCCACGGGTGGCGACTTCATGCTCGACAACATTGAGGTCTACACCATCGTTCCGGATGTTAAACCGAAGATGAATACGTCCGTCTGCGTGGACAAGGATGGCAATGTTGACATGCGGCTGCTGAAGCTTGAGGTCGATTTCAACAAGATGAAGTCAACGGCTGAAAAATCTGATAATACGAATCAATCAACTGAACATTACTTTGGATTTGTCATTCTCGAAAAAGAGGCATTCCTAAAGAAACTGAAGGAAAAAGTACCAGCCTTAAGTGCTTATTCTTTGGAAGAATTGGCAGAAAGCGTCGAAAATGGCAAGGTCATTTTTGACGAACATGCCACCCATCAAGAGGGTTACGTCTATATCACAAAAAATCAATATAAGGAAGCTTTCGATGCAGCCTTGTTGAGAAAAGACGGACCTGCCTATGACAAGAAAATGTGGACATCGGATCCGACTATCACGAATAGTGTCAGGGGAGCTGGCTTGATGTATTTCAAGTGGAGTAGCGTTTTTAACAATGCTATACAGCCGGTTTATTCGTTTGCCGATGCCATGAACAGAACAAGCGCCGTATATCGAGAAGAGGACGAAGAAGGATACAGGTCGCTTGTCTTCAATGGCAACTATCCCGATTTACCATGGAAGGCGAATACGGATTATTATATCATACCCTCACATGCCTTTATTAACATTACTGCACCCCGTATATGGGAAGAAAATGTGTATAAAACCTTCAATCTCTGTTCTACTGAATGTACCCATGCCAGTTTGTTCCGCATTGAACCTTCATACGAACTGTTAGGCTTGGAGAAGTCGGAAGAAACCAACGACTATATGGTATGCGAGGGTCAGATACCCACGATAGCCCTCAACCTGAAGGGTTACGACTTCAATGGCAACGAGGTGCCGATGAAAGACATCAATTACGACTGGTGGCTGGGTGACAAGGCCAACGGTGTACTTGCAACGCTTGACGAATATCACAAGCAGAAGAAACCGGCAGGTCAGGGCGGTGGTGGCCCAGCAAACGACATACATCTTGATGTGGCGCTTTCTACCCTGCGCATCTACTATCCTGATGTCACAGACCTTGATGGCATCATCTCTCACCCGGCTGATCCAGTAAAAGGCACCCCGGAACTCACGGAAAGAATGGTGAACTATCTGAGGGAGCTGGTTGATGCAGGACAGCTGGTACTTCACCAGAAGTCTATTAGCGTGCCCGCAGAACCTGCTGCTGCTGACGATCCCTACTTCTACCTCGTGGCCTGCCCCATCCATGACGAGATGTACGACCAGGCTCTGAATCCTCAGGCTAATGAATATGTGGCCTTCTTCTGCGATGAGCCACAAGGCCTGCGCATTAAGCTGGGGCAGAAAGCGCCGAGGCTGCAGACGGGCTTCGTTCCCGGTGAGCACGGATTCCAGACATATAACTACAACTTCCCTGCAAACACCAACCCAGTGCTGAGTATCCGCTTGGCCAAGGCTGCACAGTTTGAGACAGTGAAAAACACGGAAGAAGAGCTTGTAGGCGGTGCTGTCAGTCAAACAGTGAACTACCTCTGGCTTCCCATCCGAAATGCTCAGACGGAGAGTGCCAATGGTGTGATTAAAATGTCCGATGACGATAACATCTACTTGGCCGCCTCAAATGACCTGACATGGGACAAGAAGATCTCCAAAGAGATGAACAAGAACGGGTTGCCGCCCGTCGTAGGAAGAATTGTGCGGCTGCAAGCCATCAATACCAAGGACAACAGCGAGAATGCACAACCAGGAGCCACCATTAATACTGAGGCTCAGGATGGCTACAACCGTCTTGCCATTTACTTCAAAAAGGACTTCAATGTGCGTGAGGGCTATAACTACACACTCAGCCTGCCCTTCCAGGAGGATGAGCCAGACAGTGAGAAGAGGAATGCCTGCAATGGCACCATCCTCATCAACCTGAAGATTGTG
>CACYEC010000529.1 GCA_902773225.1 uncultured Bacteroidales bacterium | reverse complement strand
TGAAGTCGTTTATCCAGAACAGCCATCGTCATGGAAAATGAAGAATGTCAAACTGACTTTCAAAGCTGACGATTTCACTCAGTACAGCCACTTGTGGTTGGTGGTTATGCCCGTTCCCGACGAATACCAATCGATGGCTGGTTTCCGCCGTAATCCTAACTATGAGACTTTTCCCTATAGAGTAAGATTCAAATAAAATATACGAGTTGCATGAGGCTTTGCAGATGCACTCTATCAATGAACAACCAATGAGAAACAAGATATTATTCACAAGTTTGATGCTATGCATAAGCGTCAGTAGCATAGCCAAAAACATCGAAGTGTCATCTCCAGACGGTAGGATAAAACTGGTGGTAAACGACAACCTTACTTATGACCTTTACGACAGCGAACGGTTGCTGATGGATGACGCACGCCTGCAAATGGTTTTCCAGGATGGTGTGACCGTAGGTAGTGATACCAAAATCACAGGAACATCTGTGAAAAAGAGTACGGAAAACATTGACGCGCCCTTCTATCGCACACAGCATTTCAAGACTTCTTACAACGAACTGACGGTGAAGACGGGCAAAGGAGCCAACATCATTTTCCGATTGTACGATGAGGGAATGGCATACCGTTTTGTGACCAACTTCAAAAAGAAGGCGCAGGTGGTGGTGAATGAAGTGGCTGATTTCAATTTCACTGGTGATTTCCAGGCATGGTTGCCCTACTCCACCAACGACCGCAAGCCTATGGCAATGGCTTTCCAGGCCACCTATGACCACAAACCGCTTTCTCAGGCTTCCGACCAACTTGCTTTCCTGCCAGTCACCGTAGATTGTGACGGAACAAAACTGACCATCATGGAAAGCGACCTCGAAGCCTATCCTGGTATGTTTGTGAAGGCTGATGGCCATGCACTCAAGGCTCAGTTTGCACCCTATCCCACTGAATTCGACTACTATGCATGGCGTAAGCAACGCTACGTCACTGCCACCGCTGACTACATTGCTAAATCGGAAACCAACAGGGCTTATCCTTGGCGGGTCATCAGCATCAGTCGTAAGGACACTGACATGCCTGTCAACAACCTCGTTTATGCTTTGGCCAGCCCTAACCGAATCGGCGACACCAGTTGGATTAAGCCAGGCAAGGTGGCATGGGACTGGTGGAACGACTGGGGTGTTTCCGGTGTGGATTTCAAGGCTGGAATCAATATGGAGACCTACAAATACTACATCGACTTCGCCAACAAATATGGTCTGGAATACATTGTGCTTGACGAGGGGTGGTATGAGCCCAAAAGTGGTGATATGTTGACAACCATTCCCGAAATCAACTTGCCTGAACTTGTGGCGTATGGACAGCAAAAGAATGTAGGCATCGTACTATGGACAGTGTTCAATGTTTTGGACGACAAATTGGAGGAGACCTGCAAAAAGTATGCAGAGATGGGCATCAAGGGTTTCAAGATTGACTTCCTCGACCGTGACGACCAAGAGGCTGTTGAGATGGTCTATCGCATCGCGGAGATGACAGCAAAATACCATCTTTTCATCGACTTGCACGGCATCTACAAACCCACTGGCTTCAACCGCACCTATCCACACATCATCAACATTGAGGCGGTGTTCGGCATGGAGGAAGCGAAATGGAGCAAGGCTGACGAAAAGGACATGCCACTCTACGATGTCACCTTCCCATTCATCCGTCAGCAGTCGGGATTCACCGATTTCACGCCAGGTGGTCTGCGCAATGCCACTGTCAAAGATTTCCAACCTGTATATTCCAACCCGATGACGATGGGCACACGCTGTCACCAACTGGCCATGTATGTGGTTTACGACTCTCCTTTCACCATGTTGGCCGACAATCCCACCATATACATGAAGGAAGAAGAATGTACTCGTTTCATGGCTGCGATTCCTACTGTTTTCGACAACACGATCATTCCTCTCGGCAAAATCGGAGAATACATCGTCACTGCCCGTCAGCGTGGCGAAAAATGGTATGTAGGTGGCATGACCAATTGGAATGCCCGTGACCTATCCCTCTCGTTCGACTTCCTCGACAAGGGACGCACCTACACCGCCACCATCATGCGCGACGGCATCAATGCCGACAAGGTCGCCACCGACTATGTCCGCGAGACTCGCACCATCAACAACACCACCCGTCTCGACTTCCACCTCGCCCCAGGCGGTGGCTTCGCCATCATCATTGAGTAATTTTGGATATATTTAGTCGATTTAGGGGTAAGAAACACCATATTCAGTAGATAAAACATAATAAATTCTGCCGAATGTGACTATTTTGAATAAAAGACATCGCACCTCAGGGCGCGATGTCTTTTATTATCATTGGCTTGACCAATGAAGAGTCAGAAAGTAATGTGGGTATTATTCTTTACCCACTTATTTTGAAAGGTATTTCTTGTGGCCAATAATGTAGAAACCCTTTGAAGGAATCTCTGTCAAACGGCGACCTTGGAGGTCGTAGATGGCCTGATTGTTAGTCTTTTCGGCCTCAGGCACCACAATGGCTGTATAGGAAGCCCAACCAGCAGAACGGTCCTCAAGGGTGATGACACGCGGGTCGTTCATGCACTTTTTCCATTCAGCGTTGCTGGTCTTGTCCACAAACTTACCGTTCCATGTCTGGTACCAAGGCATCCACCACGACCAAACGGCATCCTCGTCAAACTCTTTGTCTATGTCGGGGATTGGACCGTTCTCCGACAAGGCAATGATTTTCTTGCCACCTGTGAGCGATTTCAGTTTGTCGAATGAAGCGTAATTACTGGAGTAGTCGAAATCGTTGTTATAGATGTCGGCAGAAACTACGTCGTAATAATCCTCGCCAGGATTCCAATCTGCATCGTTGTCACCGGCGTTCCAGGCCCAAATGACATTGTGCACACCCTTCACGTTCACCATCTCGTCGAAAACAAGTTGATAGAGTTTGATGAAAGGTTTGGCACCCTCGCGACCCCACCAAAACCATCCACCGCTGGCTTCGTGAAGAGGACGGAAGATGCAGGCCATACCCTCGTTTTGCAAGGATAGGAAATAGTCTGCCACATGGTCGATGTCCTTGATGATGTTGGCATAGAGTGTTGAAGATGTGTTCCAACTGCCGTCAGCATTCATGGCACCAGTGATTTTCATGGTGCAATCAGAAGAGTAGAAAGCGTCTGTATTGCGACTGGGGTCACGCCAATGCCAAGTGAAGGCGGGAATACCTCCCCGTTTGTAGGTGTCTTTGGCAAGATTGACGGAGGCGTTCGTATAACTTTTGTTCCACGACTCGTTCTCACTGCGTCCAGTTGCATTCATGAAGTCGAAACCTATCAATGCGGGATTCTTACCCGATGCCTTATAAACGGCCTGTACGTCGGCATGGCTGGTGACACTTCCGCCACCAGTAGTCATGTCGCCTGTCATGATGCCCGAGATGGTTTTCTTCCCGAAGTTGTCGTAAAGGAAAGCATAGACTTCCTTGACCGCTGCTGTGGCCTGCGGGTCAACGGGATGGTCTGAGATATTGAACTGCAAAGTGTTGTTATCGGATTCCAAGCGGATATAATCGATACGGAACCAAGTCCAGTTCGGAGTAATGACAATGCTGTTGTTACCTTGGTTCATGATAAAGGTACCTACATTCGCTTCTGCGTAGCCATTGACCTCGAAAGAAATACCACTGCCGTTGACGGACAGATTGACCTGCTTCGACCCATAAAGTCCGTCGTAGCCGACATAAACTTTATACTTTCCTCGTTCAGTTGCATTGAAAGAGAATGTAATCTTAGCCTTGTCGTCAGTCAGTTCAAGTGCCTTTCCACCAGAATATTTGCTGTCACTGATTAGTTTGCAGTTGGAGTATGCTGAAGCCTCAGCTTCCAACTTGGTACTGCCTTGGGCATAAGAGGAAAGAAAGAAACTTGCCAATAGGATAAGAATCATGAGAACTTTTTTCATATTGTGTCGGAGTTTTATGGTTCATATTTATTTCGTCATTGCAAAAGTACGAACATTTTACAACAATTCGTTTGCCTCATATAGAAGAAAAGCATGAAACAACCATCATTTGAAAAGATAAAACCACATCACAACAAAGGAAGAGTAATTGAAACACTTCCTTTACGACGTCATGCGAAAGCAGGTATGAAAGGATAGACCTCCTTAATAGTTTGGTCCATGCACAGGCAAGCCATAAGTTTTCTTGCCATTGAAAATAAAGATGTCTTTCGGGAGTGTGGCACCTTCGGAATATGGGTGAACGGGACGACCACTAACATCGTAAATGCGTGAGTTATCCTGCTTAACGACAATCTCATTGATAGCATTGGCATCCTGCTTAGCCACATAGATGTCTCTTGGAGGATTGAGAATAATGATGCTGTCGCTCAGCACATCAATGTCACAAGCCACCTTCAGGTGGTATTTCCCAGCAGGCAGATTTACTTGTTTGCGACTGAAAGTCCGAGTGATAGTTTCCCCATGAGGCACATAAATACCTATATCGTTCAGCAGGTGTAAAGTACCTGCAAGGTCCTCGCAATAGAAAATCAGCCTTCCAAAGTAATCCGCGCCATCGTTCCTGATGGACAAAGAATAAGCCGCTTCTTTATACTGAATCAACGTA